>CAZUYQ010000071.1:0-5257 GCA_964624705.1 uncultured Polynucleobacter sp. | reverse complement strand
TGCATGATTATAGCTTTTAAATTTTAAGTTAATGCTACGACCGCTATTTTCGTTAATCAGGCTCGGGAAAGTCGCCGCCCGTTCTGCGACTTCAGCTACATCCTTCGGAATAGTAAGACCTTCGCCAGTTCCGCCAATTTGCTGCTGAACAATAATACTACTATACTGTTGAACAGATTCGAATTTCTTAGCAGTCATGTCGGTCTTCACATTCCAACCAAGTCCAGAGGCCTGGAGACCAGCAGCAATAGTTTGTTTTTCTTCCAAAGTAGATGAAGAGATCTGTATGATGGCATCATAACTTCCACCGACTGTCCCCTCTGAAACATAAGTCATCCCGCATTCTTCAAAAAAGCGGTCCGGGTTTGTTTTCAAAAGATCGATGTACTGTGGAGCAAGCCGAGGGTTTTCGATCACTTCCGCAGGTCTTGCCACCGTTACGTTCGCAACAATATAAATGCTAAAGCTTTTCTGTAGAGATTCCTTCGCAAAAGATCCGCTAGCATTCAGAGTTGCGCCAATAAAGCTCGCGCTGCCAGAAGCGTTAATACCGAGGGAGGACATCGCTTCTTTTGCAGTTGAATACATTGCCATACTCGAATTCACTTTATAACCACGTTCTCTTGCATCGATCTTCAAATTAAATGGTTCGAGGCAATTACGTGCGCGCTTCTGCGTAAAGCTATTGAAACCGTCGCCAAAATACAGCTGCTCAGATTCGTGATCTGCCGACTGCATCGTCGCAGTCGTATTTTGACCACAACTATTCACTTGCGTAGCAAGTAAAACTGAACTTAGAAGATAAACATAACGCATTTGTAAAACCCCTTTGGTTGGAATGAATTTTTGCAGATGATTCTGCTTAGGCGACGTCTTAGGCAATTGTAATGCCATCTTTCTTCATCTGTATTTATTGGATTATTTATGAAGATTCCAACATTGCATGGTCGGATCACGTCAATATGGTCGGATCCAGACCAATTTAACTTTGGTCCGCATTTTGCATCGCTAAGTTTATCTTAGTGAATTTTAGGAGGAGTTAGTCATGCAAAATCAAAAGAAAAAAGCTCCCGCGGATGCGTCGAAAGTTTCCATCTATATGGATGCAGCAGAATACGAAGCATCCATTCAAAAAATGGAGGGAGAAAGTGCTTATCGCCCCTGGAAAGAGCATGGACCACTATCCGGGCATGCCGACGAACTCGGAATCTGCTCAACCGAACACAGTGTAAACCCCCAAGATGATTGCAAAAATCCAAATTTGAACCTTGACGCCGCGATCGCCTGCGAAGTTAAAGCTACGCTAGCGGGCCGTACTCATTTGGCCGTCAAAAATCTCCGCATCGCAGTTGAAAACGGCGAAGTCACGCTGTGTGGGTCGGTGCATAATTACGACACCCTGCAGCAAATCAATGCACTTACTGAGCGGGTTCCTGATGTAAAATCAGTCGTTAATAAATTAATTGTTGAGGATGCAAGTCCGATCGAAAGGGAATTACCAGAAGTTCGTGCGCCAAATATTATGTCAAGCCGTCCCGAACTATAAAATTACGAGCGACTGGGCTTAGACGTAGGACGTGGGTTAGTACGCGTCAGGTCAAATTTCAGCGAGATCGAATTGCATAAATTCCCCATCTTAGGCTAAAGACTCTCGAGTCATCTGCTCCAGATTACGGCAGCATTTTCATTTTTACCAATTTTTTTTTACCAATACCCAATCCCGCTCTGCGGTGACCTGTGCTAGACTAAAAAAGAAATATTTCTGTATTGCAAGTATTGAACTGAGATAGGGGCAAAAAAAATCCATGAATAACCACATCACTCGATTTTTTCGTGAATCTGGACTCAAAGTTCTAGCAATCGCGGATCTTAACGCTTGTGAATATTCGATTCTTTTTTATCTCCTCAATTGCGCCATGTCAGGTCTAGATAATTTGATAACCAACGAATCTGAACTTGCATCTATTATTGGGCACAATGCTTTAGATGTCCGTGATGCATTGGATCGTTTAAGCGGACGTCATATTGTTAAATGTAATTATGGCGATGGAACACAGTCACCGAAGCTACAAAGCGTGAGTCTTGGAATGAACTGGGAAATTAGCAAGTGGCAGATCGGTCAAAATCAGATCGGCGCGACAACTTCAGACCATCACGAAGCGCTTATATTTCCATTCCGTCGCGGTGCCCCTAATCTTCAAATTCTTGAGGGCCAACGCCATCAAGATTCATTCGAACGCCCTATTATTCATCGTCCGGCTTCTGAGATCGAAGCCTGGCATCGCATCTTCGAATCCTTTTCCCGCGGCCGTAGTATGGATGAATACGAGTATAAAACCACCGAAAAAGTCGCTGAAACTTTGTCTCATGCTCATCCTGTCGATCAGGTGTTACTCATGATTAGGCACTTTGGTCAACGAATTCCCACACTATCATTATTAGCATCTAACTGGGCTCACTACGCCGAACAGTATGAGCAGGAGAACCAAAAACTTGATCTTTTTGAAGTGCGTCAAAAGCAATCCGAGATGGATCAAAAGGTAAGAGACGCCTCAACAGTACTGTTAGAAAAAAGAGTCGATCTCGACCTTTCTGAAGAAGAAGTCCAAGTTTTAGAACTCCTAGCACACCATCGCCATCCACGACGTCAACTGTTTTGGGCCCATCAGCAGCGGATTCGCTATCCAAAGTTAACCAGCTTCTTTGCTGATGTACACAGTCTTATGCTACCCATCACGCAAACGGGGCAGGTCGTAAAGATGTCTACTGATTGAATTCTCGGATAGAGGCAATATTTGCCTATTAATAATTCGGTGGAGCCTCCGATAGCGGTGTTAGTTTCTGATGCTCAGTTAAAAAGTAAAAGAAACGATCATAAATCGTGAAGGAGAATCACAGATGAGAAAGAATCATATAAATCTAACAATGCTTGGTCTTATCGGCTCGGCATTTGCAACACAATCATATGCTCTCGTCGATCTAGAAGTAAGCGGCGGGCAACGTTCTCAGAAGGTTATTTACGACACTGTGAGCGAAGCTAACAAAACGAAAACCGTCACTGGCTCTGAAATAAACGCTTCGGTGCTATTTGACCCTATCCCTGTAATTCCAGTCTCTTTCGGCCTGACATTTCAATCATCGAGCGTGAATCGCGATAAGGTTGATCAGGCTATTTTAGACGACAGCGTTAGTTCGCAAGATTATGAAGATTTCGTTGATACTACAGCAAGCGGTAAAACAACCACTGTTCTCTATGGCCCTATGATCAAAGTATGGGCTCCCACGCCCTTCGTGAAACCATATCTTAAATTCGCTTATCTTACGGGCAGCGGCGTTAATACCATTGATATGGAGATTCAAAGTAAGACCGGTGTGGAACCTGCCATATTGAATACCACCAAAGGTGACATGAAATTTTCACACACAGGTACTGATCTTGACCTTGGACTTGAGTTTTCACCAGCAAAACTCGTTTCGATCTTCTTCGAGTATGCGATTCACACTGGTAAATCGAAGGTCAATGACCAAAGTATCGAATCGGTGTCGACTTCCAATTCCGAAACTTCTACAACTAGCATGACCAAAGATGATTTGACCGATGAAGACAAAAAAGCAGTTCAAGCAAATGCGACATCCATCCGCGTCGGATTAAGTGTCGGCTTCTAAGCCAAACCCAATAATCCCTTAACAAATTCAATGCCGCTGAACTCTCGTAGGTCAGCGGCTTTTTCGCCAACACCGATATACCGAATCGGCAACTTAAACTGATCGGCAATTCCTAAAATAACTCCACCTTTAGCGGTTCCATCTAACTTAGTCATAACCAGTCCCGTCAATGCCGTTACTTCATTAAATGCCTTACACTGCTGAACGGCATTTTGACCGGTCGTCGCATCAAGGACTAGCCAGGTCTCATGAGGAGCTCCTGCTAAATCCTTACCAATCGATTTGTTCACTTTCCCTAGTTCAGCCATGAGTTCCGTTTTGCTATGAAGTCTGCCGGCCGTATCAATGATGAGAATATCTACATTGCGAGCTTTAGCAGCCTGAACGCCATCAAAAGCCACAGCTGCGGGATCGGCGCCGGGGTGTTGTTTGATAACGGGAACTTCGAGGCGATCCCCCCATACTTGAAGCTGATCAATGGCTGCGGCACGAAAAGTGTCGGCAGCACATAGCATGACGTTTTTGCCTGCTGCTTTATAACGTGCTGCTAGTTTGCCAATCGTGGTGGTTTTCCCTACTCCATTCACTCCAACAACGAGAATTACAAACGGCCCCGAGGCGGCGGTTGCTAATGGCTTTTCTGCCTCGAGAAATATTTGCTTTGCTTGGTCGGCCAGTGACGATTGAACTTCTGGCCATGCAACATCGCGGCCACCAAGAGAAGTACGGAGACCATCAATAAGACGATCTGCAGTTTTTACGCCAACATCTGCGCGATAGAGTAGTTCGTGAAGTTTTTCTAACGTGGCATCATCGAGCTTTGTCGATCCAGCAAAAATACTGCGAAAGCCTCCTTCAATAGCTTCTCGGGTTCTAGTCAATCCACGTCGCAATTGAATCAGCCATGATGCTTGATCCTGAGCCCTAATTTCTCGAATTTCATCAGGTTCAGAAACTGGAACAGGCTCTCTTGAAACCGGCAAATCGAGACCGCTGATCTCCTCAACCGTCTGCTGATCTTGTTTTCCACCAAGTTCCTTAAAATCTGTCTCAAGCTCTTTGCGTTCACGCTTCCGGCGTACGCGAACCCAGATCGCTAATAAAATGACAAAAAAACTAACAACGCCCAAAGGACCAAACACCAGAATCCAGGTGTTAATATGATTGCCTGCGTTGCCTAGATATTCGAATGGATCAGAACCCACGTGCTGTACTCCCGAAAGTTATGCTAACATTCCCTTATTCGCTTCTCGAACAAGGGGCTCACATCTTAATGCCATTACCCAGCAAAATAAAGACGAATATCTTATTGTTATTATTGGAATTTTTGACGCCAACGATGATTTTTGCGGAAATCCCCTCTGAGGGACTCATTTCTCCGCAGGAATACATCACAAAAATCTTCAATTCACCAGCCGGTAGTTTGGAAATCCACTCTTGGGATCGCTACGTCCGAAAGTTTCGCCGAGACCATCATCTAGCGGTCACAACCGGCTGGGATCAAGGGAGCTGGCATATTGGTTCGTTAGGAAAAATTTCAGATCAGATTTTAAATCAGGCAATTTCAGCCAAGCTATCAACCAAGTACAAT
>CAZUYQ010000070.1:19170-26053 GCA_964624705.1 uncultured Polynucleobacter sp. | reverse complement strand
ATGGTGACGCGGGGCTTGTCGAATTCGATCCTTATTTCTTTCAAGCCGCCCATGAACTAGGGGCTGCTGCACCACGCTTGGCTAATATCGCCGATTTGATTTCATACCCGGCCGATGCATTTACTGTTGAGGCGGTCGTTCCGAAAGGATCGAATCCTAAATATAACGGTGCGCTCGTATCTCGGATTGAAGATTGGGCAAAAGAAGAAGCTTCAAATGTCATGTTTATTTACGGTAGCTTTGATTCTTGGTATGCCGCGGCCTTTCAGAGACAAACGACCGCAACGGACAGTCATTTCTTTGTTCAACAGGGTGGTAATCACGGGGCAAAAATTCAAACCTTGAATGCCGCTGATAAGGCGTCTGCGACTGATATTCTCAGTAAATGGCTTGTAGCAACGCCGAAAGCACCGCTGGCTAAGATGTCGCTGTCGAAGGGGCTTTCAACAGAGCATATCGAAGAAACAACTGAGGATGATCAGTTTAAGAGAAGACGTTAATAGCGTTTTAAGGTCAAAGTTACGGATTAAAAAACCGGTGCTCCACCGAGCACCGGTTTTTATATTTAGGAATTTGCTTCAAATTTTAGAATAGCGATTTAGCTGTAGGTCCTGCTGGCAGTTTCGGCGCAACAATCTGCGGAGTTTTGCCAGATAGACCTTCTAGGAAGGCTACGATGTCCTTGACTTCACTATCAGTCAAAGTGCGAGCTAATTGAACCTTGGCCATCACACGAACAGCTTCGTCCAGAGTTGCAACAGAGCCATTATGAAAATAGGGTGCGGTGTTTGCTATATTGCGCCAGGTAGCAACACGCCACATGTGACGATCGCCTTCTTGTTTCGTGGCCTCAAAGCGACCCGTGTCCGCATTAAATTTGTATTTTGCTTCCATCGCTTCATCAGGAATCGCCGGGAATTTTTGATAGAAACCTGTACCCTCTGGCAATTCTGGGCCGGCGTAGTTAGGCCCAGAATGACAAGAGGTACAACCAACTTCCTGAACGAGTTTCATCCCGTTCTGTGCGGATTTTGAGAGGACGGATTTTTTTCCTTTTAGAAACAGATCAACAGGGCTATCGGGAGTGATAAGAGTTCGCTCAAATGAGGCAATGGCCTTAGCGAAATTATCAATATGGATGGGTTCTTTTTCTTTCGGAAATGCTTTCGCAAAAAGTGGTGCATAGCCTGGGATGGCTTTTATGCGCGCAACCACAGCGTCCGCATCTTTCATGCCCATTTCAACGGAGTTTACAATGGGGCCTTTAGCTTGTTCCTCAAGGCTAGCAGCGCGGCCGTCCCAGAATTGGACCGATAAAAAGGCAGAGTTAAAAACGGTCGGCGAGGACCTTCCGCCGAGTTGACCACCGACGCCAACGGATGCAGCGCGGTTGTCATCACCCGAAAGCATGACGTTGTGACAGGAGTTACAAGAAACGGTACCGGACGATGAAATGCGCGGATCAAAATAGAGCGTCTTTCCGAGCTCAATTTTTGCTGGAGTCTGAGGATTGTTTTTTGGAATAGGTGGGCGAGCGGGTAGTGGAGTGAAGGCATTTGCTGTTGGTAATAAAATAAGCAGAAACCCTAGAGCTACGAATACCTGACGATAGAAGGCCATTTTTTATCCCCTTAGTGCGTGAAAAACTAATTTTTATAGGAGAGTTTTTTGACACATTCAGGGGTTTTTTGCAATTTGGGAATTTCAGATTTGTTTTTCGGAGTGTTTGTTAAATGGTTTTTTGTGGGTAGGGACAAAGTTTTTCTGTATTCAGCACGCATTGTTCGCACTTCGGATTTCTCGCCACACACGTATAGCGACCTAGAAGAATAAACCAGTGATGAGCATCGGGAAGCCAGTGGGGCGCGACAACCTTCATCAATTTCGCTTCAGCTTTTTCTGGAGTCGTTTCCTTTTGCAATTCCAACCGTGTTGTTACGCGGTAGACATGTGTATCGACTGCCAGTGTCGGTTCGCGAAAAATTTCACCTAGGATGACGTTTGCAGTCTTGCGACCGACACCAGGCAATGCTTCAAGATCGACACGTTTATTCGGAATTTCACCGCCGTATTGATCTTTGATGATACGGGTCAGCTTTAAAACATTTTTGGCTTTAGTCGGAGCAAGCCCAATGCGGCGAATTTTTGCAAGAAATTTTTCTTCACCCATCGCGAGAACATCATCAGGAGTCAGTCCGTCTTTATAAATTTGGGTCATCGCTTCGTTGACACTTTTATCAGTCGCTTGAGCTGACAGGACAACGGAAACTAGCAACTGATAGGGTGATAGATAAAATAATTCGCAGCGAGGATGAGGATTCTGCAATTGAAGCACTTGCAAGATCTCATCAGCTCTTTTAGTTATAGCTGTTAGTGATTTAGATTTATTCGCTGACTTCAATGACGATATCGCCTGAGACTTTGCATTGACAAGCTAGGCGCTCGTTCGGTGCAGCAGCCATGGTTTCAAGGAAATCGCGTTCGTTGTCGAGCATCGGGCTGACAAATTTTTCGCCTTCGATAATGCGGATCATGCAGGCGCCACAGGCGCCGTCGCGGCAACCAAAAAGAATAGAAGTATCATGGTCTTCGCACATATCAATCAACGCATATCCGTCTTTGACATCTATGGTTTTGTTGTCTGTTTTAATAGTAACTTTTGGCATAACAATATTTCCTTAAACCTGGGCCTTAATTTGAAGGACGGTGAACGGTCTCGTTATAAGTCTAATTCTCTAAAGGATCAATAGCGCTTTTGTTTGCCGACTAATTCTGTATGATCAGATAATTACCTGTTTTAGCTCATATTTGTCCTTCTTAAGGAGTTTTTTAGGATGGTTCAACGTAAACTAAGTCCGGCGTCCGGGCGTCAAGCTAGTAAATCCGCTTCCAAACCAACCCTGATCGCAAAATCTAAGGGGCGGGCATCTGATGTTTTTGGTTTTAGCTGGGATTCAACTCTTTTGGATGCAGTTGATCTTCATTCAGGTCGCCGGGTACCCTCACGTGATTCTTCCGTGGATGGAGAGGTGCATGTTTTAGGTTCGAGTATTGTGACCGAAAAAGAGGCTCAACAGATTGAACATGAAATATTTGACGGTGAACTAGCTCATTGGCAGCGAACGCTTTTAAGCCATCGCGGCAGTGATGTTCTCTTTATCCAGGCTAAGAGAGGGCCGATTTGGCTCGTAAAACCAAAATTCAGAAAATCTGAACGAGAGCCGGCGTCGGCAGGAACCAGTAGTTCTTCCAGTCATTACGCCGTTATGCGAGACCGCATGGGGAGCCTTTGGCCAGCACTCCGCGATGCTCCCGGAATTAAGCATCTTGGGATTTTCTTACATGGTTGCTCGAGCGAAGAGACGATGGCTTGCCTTTTAGGAATGGAGCTTGGATCCTACCGATTTACGTTCGCTGCGAAAGGCAACTCCCAAAAACCATCCTTCAAATGCTCCGTTTTCGGCGCTACCGAGGCTCACCGAGCAGCTGCGCAAGCCATGGGGCGGTCGATGAACCTCGCCCGTCATTTAGTAAATACCGATGCCGCAAGACTAAATCCCAAGACCTACGCGGCAGCGGTTCAACAGTGGTTCAAGGGTAAAAAAGAAATTACCGTCGACGTCTGGGGACCTGAGCGTTTGAAGGCAGAAGGTATGCATCTTCACGCTGGCGTTGGTCAGGCGGCAACTGAGCAATCGCATATGGTGCATATTAAATATCGTCCTTTGGAGAAACCGCGTTTTAAAGCACCGATCGCACTGGTCGGCAAAGGCGTTACGTTTGACTCTGGCGGTCTTGATATCAAGCCTGCTAGCGGTATGCGACTCATGAAAAAAGACATGGGTGGCTCCGCCTCAGTCTTTGGTATCGCCAACTGGCTTGTTGAGAGTGCAAGCGATGTTCCCTGTGATCTTTATTTAGCACTTGCAGAGAATGCTATCGATGGCTCGGCGTTTCATCCTGGTGATGTGCTGATTGCTCGCAGCGGCATAACTGTTGAAATCCATAATACAGACGCCGAGGGGCGCCTTGTCATGGCTGATGTCATGGATGTTGCGCAAACCCGTGATGATAAACCCTGTGCATTAATCGACTTGTCGACCCTGACAGGAGCGATGCGTGTTGCGGTTGGTACCGAGATTGCGGGATTCTTTTCAACACATGAAGGTTTGGCAGCACTCACTATGGAAGCGGGACAAAGGACTGGCGATCCATGCTGGCGTTTGCCCTTGTGGGATGGCTACCGCAATCATCTTAAGAGCAGTTTTGCTGACTGTGCCAATGCATCCGATAGCGGATACGCAGGCGCAATTACGGCGGCTCTTTTTTTACAGAAATTTGTCCGCAATGATATTCCCTGGCTTCATTTTGATTTGCACTGTTGGGCTGAAAGGCCAAATGGGGGAATGACAGATATTGGCGGAAATGGGCAAGGAATCCAGTTGATCGCCGCACTTATTGACGAGCTTTCGGCAAAGACATTTCACTAAAAGAATCGACCATAAATAAAGAAGCGAGGCCATGGCACGTGGGACGAGGCATTTTACTGATAAATATTGGAACTCCTGAATCGCCAACAGTTCCGGCTGTGCGACGTTATTTACGAGAGTTTTTGTCTGACCGACGTGTTTTAAATATGCCGTGGATCATTCGTTGGTTTTTGGTGAATATTATTATCGTGCCGTTTCGCGCCGCAAAATCGACGCGAGCGTATCTGAGTGTATGGACCAAAGATGGCTCGCCTCTGATGGTTCATAGCCAGCGCTGTGCAGAGAAGCTGCAGTTGAAATTACCTCAGGATAGAGTTGCGGTGGCGATGCGCTACGGCTCACCATCGATTCAGACAGTCATGGAATCGATGATGAGATCAGGCGTCGACGAGCTGATTGCTCTCCCGATGTTTCCACAATTTAGCGAAGCTGCGACCGCGTCCGCAATTGCTGAGTTCGAACGAGTGATTAAAAAAAACAAAACGAAGTGGCAGGGTAAAACAAAAATCATCGGTGATTTTTATGTGGATCCAGGTTTTATTGACGCTCAAGCACAGCTCGTACGCGAGCGTATTGAAAGCTTTAAGCCCGATCATCTACTAATGAGCTATCACGGTCTGCCTGAAAATCATGTGCAAGCGACAGATCGTAGTTCAAATCGCGACCATTGTTTAGTCAAGGGAAACTGCTGCGTGAAGATCTGTGACGAAAATCGCAATTGTTATCGGGCGCAGTCTTTTGCAACCTCTCATGCTTTAGCGGATACTCTTGGTTTGCCGCAAGATAAATGGTCCGTCTCGTTTCAAAGTCGCTTGGGTCGAACACCTTGGATTCAACCGTTTACCGATGTGGTGATTCCTGAGCTCTATCAAAAAGGCGTGCGCCGACTGATGGTGGTGTGTCCATCGTTTGTTGCTGATTGCTTAGAGACCGTCGAAGAGATTGGTATCAGAGCGCGTGCTGATTGGCGGACGCTTGGGAGTGAGGACTTTTCACTTGTTCCATGTGTGAACGAAGATGACCGTTTTATTGATGCGCTGGTGAAGCTCGTAAATTGAGGTTGAGAAAGAGCTATGAAATTATATGAATTCGGCAAAAGTCGCTCTATTCGCTGTCTATGGGCTGCTAACGAGCTGGGTATCAAGAATGATATTGAAAAAGTTTTCGTTGATTTGAAAGAGAGCAAACAGCGGTCACCTGAATTTCTTGCCTTAAACCCTGCAGGAAAAGTACCGGTTCTCGTCGACGGAGATTTTGTTCTAACCGAATCCGCCGCTATTTTGTCCTATATTGCCGATAAATACCCTGAAAAATCCTTGATACCAAAGGCTGGGACGTTAGCTCGGGCAAGATATGATCAGTGGATGTTTTTCGGGATGTGTGAACTCGAGGCACCGCTTTGGACCATGGAAAAACATAGTTGGTTTTATCCAGAGGAGTTGCGGGCGCCGCTTGCAATCGATGGCGCAAAAAAAGATTTTCTATCGAATGCAAAGATCTTGAACGAGCATCTTGCAGATAAAGAATTTATTTTAGGTGATAGTTTTTCGGTCTGCGATATTTTGTTTGGTCATCTATTAATTTGGTCACATCGGCGGGAGCTACTCGCAGATTTGCCGCATGTTTTAAAATACAAAGATCGGCTTCAAGCACGGCCCGCTTTTCCTAAAGAGCAGTACGTATAAGCATGGATGAACCTGAGTCGGCTCACAGTATTATTATGGCAACTAAATTAATCTATGGAATGACATCCTAATCTCCACCGGATATTAGGAGTATACTCTCGCGGAGAGTTAAAGGTAAGAAAATCAGGATATTGAACTATTTGGAGCTACTGAGAGTGGCCTCTAATTGTTCCACTAATTTTGTAATATCGTTGGTTTGCTTAAACATGTCTGCCCATAGATCGCCGATCTTTGCGACCCGTTGAGGGACCGTCTTTATTGTAAATTTCATCGGATCTAATTTAGAAGTTAACTCTTTCCAGGCAATGGGCGTCGACACAGTCGCGCCTGGCCGCGGACGCACAGAGTAGGGACTGGCCATTGTTTGGCCCTTACGGTTCTGCAGTGCATCGACATAGAGCTTGTCGCGGCGTTTTAAGGGAGAGCGGTCGGTGCTCGCAAGATGGGGCAGTTTGTTTACGAGGTGTTGGCCCACAAGCTCGGCAAATTTCTGACATTCAGCAAAACTCAAATCTTTATTTTTGGTCGGTAGGTAAATATGAATTCCACGACTTCCCGATGTTTTGCAAAAACTCACAGCTTCTAATTGATCTAAAAGTTTTTGGATAATTTTTGCACCTTGAATGACATATTCAAAACCTAAGCTTCCGGGATCAATATCAATCACCGCAAAATCGGGCGTCATAATGGTCGGGACATGCGAGAGCC
>CAZUYQ010000070.1:14312-19160 GCA_964624705.1 uncultured Polynucleobacter sp. | reverse complement strand
ACGAGATAGAGCAGAGATTCAGAATTTTGTACAAGTAACTGCGTTACGGTTTTTGTGCCAGCATAGGCTGAAATATGGGTCGTTTCCATCCAGCCGGGAACGCTGCCAGAGACTTCCTTCTGATAAAAACTTTTACCGCTGATCCCATTCGGATGACGGTTCAGAGACTCGGGACGATCGCGGAGATGTGGAAGCATGACGTCTGCGATGGCGGCGTAGTAATCGTAAAGATCTTTTTTGGTATAGCCTTCTTCGGGCCAAAATATTTTACTTGGATTCGTTAGGATGCTACGAGTCGTGTTGCTACTGACGATATCACTCGATTTACCACGTCCTTCCAGCTGATACCAAGTCTCATTGGCTGTCGCAAATTCATAGGCGTCTTGAGCAGATCTCTGCCAGACGGTGCCTTTGACCCTCTCCGGTGAATCAATTTGAATAAGAGCTCTGATCGCGCCGTCATCCTTTAACTTTAATTTCTGAAGTAATGCTAAACGATCTTGAAAAGACAGTGATGCAGTTTGATGCTTATTCAACCAGAGGATGTCGCCTAAATGAAAGACTGCATATGGTTTTTCGAGACTGATGATGCCCGTGACAATGCTGCCTGGGGGCCATTCTGAAAATTCCTGACAAATTTCTTTGCAGCGTGGTGTGAGCTTCAGGCCAGTTGCTGTTTTTATCTGGACATCCTTATCGCTTATGATGGCGACGGCCAACATCCCTCGTGGCGCGAGATGGTATATCCAGCTTTTTTGAGGCAATTTTTCCGCCATTCCAGTGGTCCATTTGCTAGGACGCATCGGTCGCCAGTGATCAGGAATCGGAATTTTTTTACAGCCCTTTAGTAGGGACCGTGGGATCGCCAATTTTTGCTTAGGTGGGTTCTTCTCAGGAATTAATTTGCTTTTTTTCGCAGTGGCACCATCGGTGATTTCCTGCATCGATCGTCCAGAATGCACCGAAAGATCTTTCTCTAAAATATCTTCGGAACTTGCGAACTCATCGCGCTTCTTAATCAGGAGCCAGTCATCGCCTGCAGATTTTTTAATTTTTACGAGAGTGAAGCGACCACGAACTTTTTGGCCCTGAAACTCTAACTTAAGGCTACCCTTACGGTATTGTCTGAGAAAGGTTTCTTGCGCCGTCTCACCCGGTAAATCTTCATAGAGCGTGTATGTTCCGCGGTCCCAGACCATCATGGTGCCGGCACCGTAATTACCTTTAGGGATGACTGCTTCGAATTCCTGATACCGTAGCGGGTGATCCTCAACGCGAACGCTTAACCTATTTTCTAGTGGATCCATCGACGGTCCGCGAGGAATGGCCCAACTGCGAAGTATCCCCTCACATTCGAGACGAAGATCATAGTGTAGCCTTGAGGCCTGATGCTTATGAATGACAAAAATGAATGGCGCAGTCTTCTCAGCTTTGGCCTTGGCGACGCTCGCATCGGGCTCAGGAGTTTGAGTGAAATTTCGCTTATGAGCGTAAGGTTTTAGGAGGGGGGCGGTCGAGTTTGGCTTTTTTATAATCTTAACCACTGGTAATTCCATGGATATTAAGGTTTTTTAGTCAGAAAACTTAATCTCTGAATTGCGCGGTCGATAAGATTCTTAGATCAAAGGAGGGCGTCAGATGCCACCAGCTAAGAAAAAACCAATTGCAGCAAAACCAGTTAAGAAGGCGGATCCATTTAAGGTTCGTAAAAACACAACTCCGTCAAAGGCTGATGATATTGTATCACCAACTCCAGAGGTCACCGAAGCAATCGACGCTTTTAGACAAGCGATTGATCAAGCAAAGTTCTTTGAGGGCGAGGCCACCGTCTATAAAAATACTATTTTAGATTTTGCACGTGCTCAGTATGCCAAAAGATTTTTTGACGGTAATAAATCGGGTTTTAAGCTCCAGGGCGATGAAGCCATGATCATGTATATCGTTCAAGATTCAAGTGCTGGATTTAGTGATGAAGATCTCGCCGATTTTGTCGAGAAATGGGGCGATAAGGCAGCCGACGAATTAATTGTTCGCGACTTTGCAAGCATTCGGTTTAACGATAAAACCTTAGAAGCT
Source organism: uncultured Polynucleobacter sp. (assembly GCA_964624705.1). GTDB lineage: Bacteria > Bdellovibrionota_B > Oligoflexia > Oligoflexales > RGVZ01 > CAMDKS01. The sequence goes on along the minus strand of CAZUYQ010000070.1, from coordinate 17,084 downwards.
CATTATGACGAGGTCGTGAAAGCGTTGCAAACCTTGCCGCCTGAGATACTCGAGAATTTATTTAAACCGATGCTGATGAAAGCCAGACCGAATGCTCTTGATACGGCGCGAAAGTATGCTAAAAACACCAATGAATTCACTAAATTAATGTCCGATTTGAAAATTAAGAACTATATCAAATAGGGATTCTTCGCCTCTGCGAGGCTCTGGGTGACGACAAAAAGCTGGACCATTAGCGTTGTTTTGTTATGCTCCGACCTTCGTTGGAGGATGGCATCTTGGCGCTGCCCGGTATATTTGAACAAACTTTATTTGAACCACCAAAGGTAGCACTAAGACCTGTGTCACGTTTTATTAAACCCATCCATCCAAAAACCATGATTGCTCCTGAAGAGGCTGCCATTAGCAAAGTCATTGCGGCTGGTTGGTGGGGGCAACCGAAGGTTCATGGTCACCGGGCACAGATTCATATCCCAGCCGGTCAAGGACGTATCCTGGTTTATAATCGTCAAGGTCAGATCCACAAAGAGATTTTATCTGTGGAACTCGAACAAGAATTAAGACGATTATTTACGCCAGAAAAAGATTGGACTGTCATTGATGCTGAATGGATGAAACCTGAAAAGAAAATCTATGTATTCGATTTTCTAAAGCAGGACGGTCGTTTGTTAGAGGATCTGTCTTTCGCTGAGCGCTATGAACTGCTTCCCCGAGATTATATCTCTCCACATATTTCAACACTGCCAGTTTTTAAAACAGTCGAACGATGCCTCGCATACCTATCAAGCAGCCTTCCCACGTTTATCGAGGGACTTGTTTTTCGATCGGCTGGTTCGCGTGGGTTTAGCGATAGTACGATTGTTCGCTGTCGGCTTTGACACCTTCACTTTAGCTTTGGCCTTATTTACGGTCTTTTTAAGTGTCAACGGCTGCATTTTTGGCTGCCAGATAAGTTCTAAGATGTCCATGAGCTGCTTAGCATTCAGGGGCGCTGCAATTTTATGATCGTTATCACAGAATGCATAGACGATATCGGATTGTTCTGCGAAATCCTTGATCTCTTGGGCCCACTTCTTCAATGCAGCCTTGGGATACCCATCGGGATAAAGAACTTCATCGCCATGAAGACGGATGTAAGTAATAGGACCAGTCGATTCTTTGATGAGTGGCCATCTGCCTGCAGTGTCACCTATGACAATGGCGACGTTATATTTCTTCATAAGTTTATAAAATGCAGGATCTTGAAAGCTTTCGTGTCTGACCTCAACACAGTGCAGAATAGGCCTGTTTTTATCTGTTTTGAGATAGAGTCGTTCGGCCATCCACTCGCTATGATCCTTACCAAGTTCGCAAGCATCTTCGGTGGTGTGGGGTAGTAATGATAGAAAGTTTTCCAATCGTTCGGCGTCAAATTTTAGGCTTGGCGGAAGTTGCCAGAGGATTGGGCCCAATTTTTCTTTTAATGCGAGAAGTCCTGAGGCAAAGAAATTGGCGATCGGTGTGCGAACATCCTTTAAACGTCGCTCGTGCGTCACATACTTTGGGGCTTTAACTGCAAATTGAAAACCTTCGGGCGTTTCGTCATACCATTTCTCAAAGGTATGCGGTTTTTGTAGGGCGTAAAATGTGCCGTTGATTTCAATGCTATTGAAGCTGTGACTGGCATACTTCAGTTCATCCTTAATGATGATTTCGTCTGGATAAAAAGGTCCTCGCCAATCAGGATAAGTCCATCCAGATATACCGACTCGAATATTTGCTACCATGGTGTTCCTCGCGCTTGCTCTTACAAAGATTCATTTGCTTTCGGAAAAACAGCTGAATGCTTGAAGGTGCAACCAGAGGGAGCAGAAATAAGCTCTGAATTTAATTAAAATGAGTGAGGTATTTTTTTAAATGCTAAAAGGTATCGAGGAGACGTCGCAATACAGTTTCTTCGCCCCTGCGGGGCTCAGAATAATGGAGTCGGCCTTAGAATGAAGTGCTTATCTGGCAGCTAACATGAGCAAAAATAGAATGATTCCCATCGTCCCGATGGCTTTTTTTTCCGCCCGCAGAGCTGTCATAAATGATGGTGGGATCGGAAAATCTTCGTGAACAGGCACTTTGAGAGGAATCCAAGCAGGAACTCGCTCAATGTAGCGTTGGTATTCATCGCCAAATTTTGCAAGTAAAAGAGACTCCTCATATTTTACGATGCAGTGATACTGAAACAAAAAATAGACGAGAGACAGAAACCCGATAATGGGTGCCGCGGCGTAAATAAGTACGCCAAGGATAATCGTCAGATTGCCAATATAAAGCGGGTTGCGGACGATAGCGAAAGGTCCATGTGTTATGACGGTGTCTGTTCTGCCGTCACGCTCATCACCTTCTTTTCCTAAAAAAGCCACGGTATAAATGCGGATTCCTTGACCTAAAAGAATCAGTAACGTACCGACCGTCGCTGTACGAGCACCAGCATGCGAGGCAAGAAGCACCACCATCAAAATGGGAATCGCGATATAATCACGCCATTGAAATAAGCGTTCACCGATTTCAACAAGTGACATCTCGCTAATGCGGCGTTGTGATTCGTCGTCTTGCAGGTGGCCGGGTTGCATAGAACTCATAATTTAGTCCTTTTCTTTCAATTCAATAACAGCATCAGGCGGTTTGATTGGGGGCGAATATTGCGGGCTCGATTTTGGCCATACGGCGTAAGCGCTGACTTAAGTCCTTTTCGTCGGCCTCATCATCGTCCAGAAAGGCTAAAGTGCCATCAAATCGGAT
>CAZUYQ010000070.1:12800-14292 GCA_964624705.1 uncultured Polynucleobacter sp. | reverse complement strand
AAATCAAAAGGTTTGCCGAAGGTTTGATAGAATAGCTGTTCAGCACGCTGTCTTACTGCTTTCGAGGCGCTAAATATTAACACTTCATGTTCGTCAAGATTCCAAAGAAGATCTGTGTAGGTGACAGCTGGTAGTGTTCTTTTCAGTAGATCTTGGACCAATTTCTCTTTGAATTCCTGCCGCTCAGTGCGTTTCATATTTTTGCCGGTCGATTTTAGATGCTCACGAAGTTTCTGCTTATACATCATTTGAACAAGAGTGGAGGGTACTTTCCTGCGTTCGTAACGAATTCGTAAAAGAAAAGCATTGTTTACTTGGCAGTCACTCATATCCCAGTGACTATCTTCGCTCACAATTTCTTCATCACTTTTTGTGAGCGGACGCACCCAGCCCATGGATTCTGGTTTTACCGGTCCAGTCATCGAAATAGGAGGAGCAATAAAAGGAGTCACGACTTTACTGAGGGCAGCAATACTTGATTTACTAGGTTCGCCCAAGACTTTGTAGCGGGTAAAAGCGAGGCTACCATTGTAAATACTCATAAATAAATGTCCCCATAGGCATCTGCGTTCCGCTTGGAGCGTCAGACGGTCTTAGAATTGAGTTGGCTAAATCAGCATCTATGAGCCTAAGACCCAGGCTGGGGGGGGTCAAGCAAGAATTGGGGGTTTCATAAAAAATAGGCAGTTGTTGCTGTTAATTTGATCGAATTTTAGCCGAGGCTTTAAGAAAAATTCCGACCCTCCGAGAAGTTAAGAGTAATGAAACAAGTAACCCTTACCAGGACGGTTTAAATGACCAAGTCGATTGCTACTGATTATGAAACTTACCTGGAAATTATGGAAGACCTCTTAAAACCGATATCAGGCGAAGGACTCGATCTTGAAACTCTCAAGAGGTTGTACGAAAGCAAGATGGTTTATCTTGAAAACCTGCGCGTTAAATGCTTCAAGGAGCTGAATGCCGGCCGGAGCTGTCATTTTAGTCATGATGATTATAAACTCGTGGTTCGTGCTGGCATTGAGACGAGGAAACAGCTCAGAGAAGTGGTTTTGAGTGCAATTCATTCCCGCCTATCAAACATCCGATCCGCCTAATACGCATAAAATATTAACAAAATGTGATACAATGAGAGCCGAGGAACAATAAAATTGCCCTCGGCCTTTTTGTGTCGTTTTTATGATTATGAGGGAGATATAGCGATGCCCTGTCGCATCTTAGTTGCTGACGATAGCACACCCATTCAAAAGGTCATTCGTATTGCCTTTAGCAAATACCATGTTGAGATTGCGACCGCAGGCTCGCTTTCAGAAGCTGTCCGCGAAGCAGAACGGCTGAATCCTGAGCTTATTATTGCAGATGCGAGCTTACCAGGTGTGGCGATGGCAAGTGACTTCAGTCGTCTCACGTCTAAAGCCCCTGGAGCGGCCACAATTGTTCTTATGGGTACTTATGATGCCGTCAAGGAATCTGACATCAGGACGGCGGGTCT
>CAZUYQ010000070.1:12204-12790 GCA_964624705.1 uncultured Polynucleobacter sp. | reverse complement strand
AGCTCAATTTTAAAAAAACCCTTCGATGCCATCGAGTTATTGGAAGCTAGCGAGAAGCTTTTGCCAGGTCGGCTTAAAAGTTCGGCAGGAGCGATTACGGGAAAAGATAAAACGGGAGCTTTACCTCCACCCCCTTCCTCTATTCCGTCAAATCCTGGAATTCCTCTTGCGAGCCAGGCAGGTATCCCATCGTTTAGCTTAGACGAGAATGAACCCTTCGGTCTGAAAAATGCGGAAGCCAAGTTAGACATCGCAAAAAAAGGTCTGCCCGCATACGAATCGCCTCATGCGATTCCGACCCCCCCGGCCGTTCCAGGGAGTATGTTTTCGAAATCTGAGCCGCAAATCTCAGTCCACGAGGAATTCAATCCCGCGAACACCATTCCTCCGGGGTCCCCGCCACAAATAAAGCGTCCCCATACACAAACAGTCCCCTCTCAGCCCTCCTTTGCTGCGGCTGAAAACACCGCGGCTCCGACATCGGTGGCAAGTGTCTCGGCTGCAGTGGAAGAATTTGTACGCAAGGAGTTACCAGCTCTTGTTGAACGGGCCGTGGAACGTTATTGTATCGAGCATTTTAAAGGCG
>CAZUYQ010000070.1:0-12194 GCA_964624705.1 uncultured Polynucleobacter sp. | reverse complement strand
AACTCCACGAAATTCAGTTAGACCCAATCGTCACTCGTGCACTCGCAGAAGACTGGGGCTTTGGTGACTGGACGACTGATTTATGCGTGCCCGCCGATAAACTTTCAAGCGCGCGCATTATCACCCGTGAAGACATTGTCGTCAGCGGTATAGATGTTGTGAAGGCGGTATTTGCTAAAGTGGATGCTTCGGTCAAACTTGAGATCAAAGCGACAAATGGCACGCGACTTAAGGCAAATGATGTCATTGTGGAAATTTCAGGGAATGCGCGCTCCATTTTGAAAGCTGAGCGCGTGGCATTGAATTTTCTTGGACGCATGTGTGGTATTGCAACCACCACTCGTACGTTCGTCGATCAACTTAAAGGCACTAAGTGCCAGTTGTTAGACACGAGAAAAACCACGCCTGGACTGCGTCTTCTCGAAAAAGCTGCGACGGTTACGGGCGGTGCAAGGAATCACCGAGTAGGTTTGTGTGACGGTGTGATCGTGAAAGAAAATCATATTCGTGCTGCAGGTGGAATCAAACCTGCGGTGTCGCGTTTACTTGATTCTCTTCCTCCTACTCTTAAAATTGAGGTCGAAGCCACAACATTGGACGAAGTACAGGAAGCGATGGATGCCGGGGCTGATATCGTTATGCTTGATAATATGTCGGTTTCCGAAATGACTCTCGCAGTGCGCACTGTGCGCGGACGGGTCAAACTAGAGGCTTCCGGCGGCGTGAAGCTTGATACTGTAAAGCAGATTGCTGAGACCGGAGTCGATTTTATTTCGACAGGGTCTATTGTGCATTCTTCTCGGTGGTCCGACTTAAGTTTGCAATTCGATGTTTAATGTCTGATGTTAAGTAGCGACACCTCATTTGAAATGACTTGGCTGGAAGAGGTGGATTCCACGTCTCGCGTTGCCAGAGATTATTTAAATGCTCCGGACAATAATAAACCGGTCCATGCGTTCGCCGCTCGCCGGCAGGTGGCAGGTGTGGGGCGTCAAGGGCGGAAATGGGAAAGTTCCGAAGGGAATCTTCACCTCTCCATCGCTTTTCCGCGAGATTTTGTTCCGCCGCATCTGCGTGATATTTTACCGTTAGCTGTAGGAGTTGCCGCGGTAAAATGGTTGGAACGGGCCGCTTCGGTGCGAGCAGTTCTTAAATGGCCCAATGATATTGTGCTGGATTGTAGCAAAATTGGCGGTATTTTGTGTGAGGCGACAGTCTCTGGGATGACTTGGACTGGGGCTGTTGTTGGGATTGGGATCAATTTAACAACAGCACCTCTGCTTGATGACAATTCTGAGTACTCCGCAACATCTATCCTGGCAGCTACGGGCGTGAGATTAATGCCCAGGCTTGCTTGCGATGCGCTAACGCGTCAAATCGTTTACACCGTCACTCAATCATTACGCGAAGTCGTCATGATGGATTATCGAAATTTTGCCACTGCACCGGGCCAAATATGGCGTGCGAAGATGGATAAGAGTTTTTTACAGCAGGAAGCATTCGATGCATCTGGAAATCTGCGACTTCGATCGTTGCTGACGCATGAGGTATTAGTTTTGAATTCATCAGAACATCAGTATGGATGGACAGCTATGGAAGCAAACGCAAATTCTTTACTGGTTGCTGATATAGGCAACAGTCGTATTAAACTTGGCTTATGCGGTAAAGAAAGTCAAAAGCTCGCGATTTCAAACACCGTAGCTTGGACACCTCAGTCGGAGGACGGACGTGAGCTTGTTCAGTTTGCTCGCTGCGCCATAAATGATGGCGTACCCCCGATCATCCATGCCTCAAGCGTCAATTCTGATAATTTTTTGCGTCTAAAAAATTTGGTGGAACCTTATAACATTCTAGTTCGAGAAATTCGTCGAACTGCGGTCAGAAATATTGCGTCTAAGTATGACGCGAACAATATGGGAATGGATCGTCTTGCCGGGGTTGAAGCGGCGTTAGCCCTTAAAGCTTGGGGAATTGTCTCGGGAGCTTTGGTTGTGGTCTCCCTCGGAACGGCCACTACGATTGACCTGATAGACGGAGCGGGAATCCATTGGGGTGGCTTGATTGGAGTCGGTATGGGGCTAGCTGCGACTGCGTTGAATAAGGGGACATCTGTCTTACCGCTGGTGAATACATCAGAGCAGAAGATGCAAGATTGGTCTAGTATTCCGACGACGACACAGACGGCGATTGCCTCTGCTGCAGTGCGGATGACCGCAGGCTGGATTGATCGGGAAGTAGAGGAGTGGGCCAAATATTTAGGGCTTGAAACGAATGACTGTCAGCTATTGCTGACTGGAGGTTATGCGGGTGACATTGTTCCATACTTATCGGCTTCTTCGCAGGCAATTCTGTATCGAGCGCCAAGCTTAAATCTATTGGGTGTGGGAGTGCTCGTTACCTCAGCAGGTTAATCTAAGAGTTTATGTGAATTCTCGGACAATTCTTTCTGTCATCGAAAGTGCCACTGAAGACTGAATGCTTGATGCCTGGTCTTCTAGTTTGGGAATATATTTTTTTACAATTTCTCCAGCAACGATAGTAAATAGGCCAATGGCCGCAGGCTCGAGTATAGATTTGATTTTTGAGGGGTGAATAAGAATATCAGTTTTGTTCTCGGCATCAACCTGACTATTTACTGGTGGCCTATCTTGGGCACTAGCTTGAGTGAAATTTTCATTTTTGTTTGAAGTCTGTTCTAGCTTTTTTTTATGAGATGCGCGTCGGCTTCCGAGAAAAAGTCCAAGACCAACTAAAGCGCCTATCGTAGCGACCGGGTGATTGCGGATCTGATAGGAAGGCGAAACTGCATTCGTGATATTTCTGAGACCAGTAGCACCCTGTTCCACGGTGTTTTTAATGGTGCCGGCGGTTTCTTTAACATTAGTTTCAAGCTGTTTCACTTTGAGGCTAAGCGCTTTATTGGTTTCTGCAATGGCCGCTTTCAATGTTTCGGTATCACTCATTTTTGTTTCCCTCTTTTTTCTGTAACTGTGTGACTTGTGACTGCGCGCCGTAGGCTAAGGCCAGGCATCCGATAAAACACACAGCAGCAACGATCATAAGGGCTTGCCAGTTTTGCAGTGAGGTCTGTGCCTGCAATAAGCTAGCTAGTCCAAGTAAAAATATTAGGATAGTTGGAATGACCACGATGGTAAGAAGAAACGCCAAGATTACAATGCGTTTTGTAAATCCGATGTTTTTTTTGGTTTCAGCCTGAATAAGCTCCAAGTGTAAGCTAAAAAGCTTGCCAATATCCTCGATGGCGCCGTTAAGAATACCGACAGTTTCATCTAGAGAAACAGAAGAAGATGAAGATTCCAAAAAAAACCTCGATTTCTATCATTTAGTCTTTATTGCTCAGAAGTTTACCAATCAAAAATCCAACCCCTAGGCATGCAACCGCAGATTCCAAAGGATATTTTTTTATTAGATTTACTGAACTCTGAACCCCGGCGCTGACGGCGTCTTCGCTACCTTCGAATTTGTCAGAAGTAGCTTTGAGAGCTTGGGAAGTAACAGAACGAGTGGTTTCGAAAAGCGTTTTGACCGCGTCTTCGACTTTTTGGGAAAATTCGCTGAGTTGTTCCGTCACTTCGTTTGGTTGATTCGAGTTGTCTTTTTGCACGGTAACCTCTTTGTCTTAGCATCTTAATCTAGAAATCGTCAGGTTACTTGATTCTGGAAGCCACGTCTCCAAAACAATTCGCCAGGTCCGCATATGCGAGACCTGGCGATTGATACCCATTTTAGGAGGAAACCGAAAGTAAAAAGAGGAACCGGTCCATTGCTTCTATATTAGATCTCAGAAGTTCTTGGTGTACGTCCGGTGCGTGGACGAGCCGTGTTTCTAGGGCTTGATACAGAGTTGCTGTCGCATTTATCATCATGCTTTGCAAGACCATGGGCCTCGAATGCTTTGTTAATCACGCAAAGGTTAGGAGTGCCATCTTTCAAATTCGCGTTGTCGTCATCAAGCGCCAACGTTGCATCGTAAACATCAGACATTTTTGCAAACTCGTAGATGCCTTTGAACAAGAACTTGCCCATAACTTCTTTGGCTTTGGTATTACCAAGTTTCTTCTTAAGTCCAACATAGAGATCGTACCAGGTGCCGCCAATGATGAGGCCGTCTTTATGAACTTCATTTGCTACGTCCGCTGGATAAACTTTCTTAACAGTTAGATCGCGAACCGGTTTGTGGTCAAGTGGACGGAACTCAATGCCGATAATTGGATCATCCGTCATGTACATAGCCAATGCATCGCCGAAGCCCTCAGACATCGCACCGTCGTCGACGCCACCGGTATTGTCATCTAGGCCGTGACCCCATTCGTGATAGCCGACGTCCGCAATCAAGGCGGTGTTTGAGCAGAGGATGCCCTTATATTTACCAGCTGTCAGGAAATTGATGGTACTTCCATCCCACCAAGCATTGCAGTGTGCATCGTCACCCATATAGGTATCGCGGTTCACGTTGACCGTTAATGCCTTATTAAACCAGGATGGGCTGACGTACTTTTTTGCAGTCCCAATAATTTTATTGAGGTGAACATATGCCATAGCCTGAGCCATGTCGTTATTGTCATATGGTTTTTGGGTATTCGGCTGAATATCAAATTGAATCAACCATTGACCATTCACCTTTGTGCCTTCAGCACTAAGATTTTTGCCTGTAATTGCAGTTACTTTTACAAACTGACCGATAAGACTTTTAAGCGCAGGGGCAGTAAAATCATCAGCAGTTTGAAACTCGCCTCGTTCATTTGCACGATCGTTTGAATTCTCGGGGGCAGCGAAAGCTAAGGCCGTATTGACAGCGGTGTCTCCAAAGTAGCGTGGAAATACTTTCGCAACTGCAGTTCCGCGAAGATGCATGCGCTGCGAGCGGAGTTCGAAAATTTCACCGTTTGATGTATCAACTTGAACAACATATGCGTCTTCTCGCCCTGCAACTACATATTCGTCAATACGGACAAGGGAGTAGCCAGCATCAGTTGCCTTGACGCGCCATTTGCTGCCGCGACCAACATAGCCGCTGCTACCGATGGCTTTTGCGGCAGTCGCGCCGGTATCGATGCGGGAACCAAAGACCGGAGTGGCTTCAGAGAACGACTGGTTTTTAATTTGGATGAGTGAGCCATTTTTGAAGCGGAAGGTGATGCCAGCATCTTGAATAATCAGACCATTGCGGAAAACTTGCAGTGTCACAGCTGCATCAGGACCGCTGACAAGTGTCGCAGCCTTATTGACTCGAACTTCATCAAGATCGATACCAAAGATCGCTTTGTTTTGTGCGATTGCATCTAGGGTCGCTTTTTCGAAAGCCTGAGCAGTAGCGCCTCGGACTTGAACATTGAGCAAACTTGCGCCGCTGATAAGACGGACAGCGTTAGAGCGTTCGTCATGCTGAATGATAGAATCATCATCAGCAAAGCCACTCATGTCGCTCACATAAAGAGTCGGACGAGTAACCGGGGTTTTGAAGGGAATGCCTTCGTGAGATTCTTCAGCGATGAATGCGTAAGCCTGCGTCGCAGCTAAACATCCAATGGTTAACTTCGCAACGATGCCCGCTGTCTTTGAGAGATTCATTCTCATCATGGCCCACCCCCTGGTGACGTTAGTCCCTAAACTCGTCCCGATTGACGTAAGGCTAATGTGCGCTGACTGGCCGGCCAATACTAATATCTTGTTAAGATTTTGATTAGAGACAATGAATTTAGTTAGTTACCCAATATAAAGATAATTGACTAACTGGCCAGTCAGTTACTGAAAAATTTAGGGTTGAAATATCAATTAGTTATGAATCAGTGGGGGGATTTCTGCAGGTCAATATAGCTCATGACCTTGTAATCATTGGCTATCAAGGGTTTTACGAGTCTTTGAGGTTGGTTCCTCGGAATAATATTGGCGGTAAGGACTAAAATCTAATATACAGCGCTCACTCTAACATCAGGTGTGTCATGGAAAAAATCTACATAAAAACCTTGGGCTGCAAGGTCAATACCTTCGACTCCCATGCCATAGAAAATCAATTCAAAGCACTAGGCTGGGATCTAGTCGATTCACCTGAAGAGGCTGCGATCTCGCTTGTTAATACTTGTAGTGTGACTGCGAATGCGGACAAGGAAGCACGGTATTTGGCGCGAAGGTTTCGCCGTGAAAGCCCGGATTCTTTAGTTGTTATGACTGGCTGTTATGCTCAAACCGATTCAGCACGCCTTGCTGAAATGAGCGAAGTCGATGTCATTGTCCCGAATGAAACGAGAGAGCAGATCGTTCCTTTTGTGCTATCGCAATTAGATGCAAAACGCCGTGGTACTGCGATTCAGCGCATGCCAGATGGTTTGAAAGCTGTTTCCGAAAATAAGCAAAGTCATTTTAAATCGTCGCTAACCTTCTTTGATCACGCGGATTCGACTCAGACGAGGGCCTTCGTAAAAATCCAGGATGGCTGTAATGGTTTTTGTAGCTACTGCCTAATTCCCTATGCCCGTGGCGCAAGCCGCAGCGTCGGTCAGGACGAGGCGTTGAATGAAATTCGCCGTCTCGTGAAAAATGGTACCCGTGAAATCGTACTGACCGGCATTCATATCGGTGACTATGGAGTCGATCATTTGCCGGAGTCTGAAAGAGATAAGGCCGAGCCATTTGTTGAATTTATGAAGCATATTTTTGATATTGACGGCTTAAATCGAGTTCGCATTTCATCACTTGAACCTGCGGAATTGACCGAGTCTCTTATTAAGGTGTTAGCTGAGCATCGCGAGCGTTTCTGTGATCATTTCCACCTACCACTGCAAGCGGGTCATGACGATATTTTACGGAAAATGCGTCGTAAGTACGACACCAAGCAATATAAAGACTCCTGCGATATGGCACGGGCGTATTTCCCCGAAGTTTGTCTGGGCGCCGATTTAATTCCAGGGTTCCCGAGTGAAACGGAGGAGCAATTCGCTGCCACTATGGAATTTATTGAAGCATGTGGGTTGCATTATTTGCATGTTTTCCCTTATTCAGCACGACCGAATACTGCCGCCATTAAGATGCCTGGTCATTTAGATCAAGGCATTGTTAAGGCTCGGGCACAAAGTGCGCGCGAGTTGTCGAAGAAGCTGAAACACTCTTATCAGCAGCGCTTTATTGATAAATATATGGAAGTGCTCTGGGAAAAAGACGTCGATGCACAAGGGCGTCCAATAGGCATTACGCGTAATTATCTCAATATCGTTGGTTCAAAGAATGATGAGTCGACTCGGCCCGGTGCAATTTCGAAAGTTCTTTTAAAAGGATTTACGGGTGATGATCGGATGCTTGCTGTCGTTAACTCTCAGTTGATGCATTGATTCAGTAGATGCTTGAGAACCCGTCTCAGCTTAGTTTTTCTATTCTTTATCAAGACGAATGGATGGTTGCCATTGATAAACCGTCTGGAATTGCCGTCCATCGCGATGAATTTACGCGGCGTGATGAGATAACCTGTGTGCAAATACTTCGCGATCAGATGCAGTGCACCTTGCATCCGATTCACCGCCTCGATGGTGGTACCTCAGGCGTGCTTATCTTTGGTTACGAACGGGAATTTATCGCGGCTCTTTCGGAGAAATTTACGGACCGATCTGTAGGTAAAACCTACCATGCGATCACGCGTAGGTATGTTCCGCAGAATGTGCGCTGCGAGCAGCCCTTAAAAAAAGGAGGCAAATTTCAAGAAGCAGCGACAGCGTTTCGCTGCCTAAAACGTATCGAACTTCCTTGGCCTAACGAGCGTTTTGCGCAGAGTCGTTATAGTTTTGTCGAGATAAAGCCAGAAACCGGCAGGTTTCATCAGATTCGTCGTCACGCAAATTACTTGGCCTATCCCTTGGTTGGTGATACTGCGCATGGCGACAATATCCATAATGATCACTGGCGCAGTCAGCGGAACTGTCATCGTCTCTTATTGCATGCAGGTGGCGTCCAATTCATTCATCCAATGACATCAGTACTGACCAAGATATCGAGTCCATTGCCAAGGGATTTTCAGCGGCATTTAGATGAATTGTGCTGGGTTGATTTAGATCCTGCGTCATCTAGCACAATCGAAGTAAAACGCTAAGAAGTCTTCAACGACGGATGTCCTTGTCTGAAAGCATTCAGCAGCAATGGTTTGATTGTTTTATATAAACAGATTGCTTAATTTTATGCCATGCGTATGCAGCTCCAGGCTCGAATCAGGGTTCATCAAAAAAAGATGATTCCTGAAATGGTATACGTTTTGCAAACTTTGCAAAATATTAGCTCCCCCTTGCTAGCTTAGCGATGAGTTTGTACGGAGGTAAATTTAAGTCTATATTTGGAGGATAAATAAATGTCACAATCAATGAAGCTCGCAGTTCTTTTGCAATTATCGATGAGTGCTTGTTCTAGTATGCCTAAGGATGCACCCCAGGAGTTTGTCGATGCCAAAAGCTCGATCGAGCACATGGACAACGATAAAGTAAAAAAGAAACTGCCAAACACGGCCGATCGCGCCCATGAGAAGTTCAAAGACGCAGTTGCAGATTTGAAAAAAGCCCGTAAAGAGCAAGAGCCAGAAACTGGCGCCATTCGACAAGCAGTCGAATCTAAGGCAATCGCTGATAGCGCAATCGAAATGAACAGCAAAGTTTCGGATTGGGACGATGATCAAGCGAAATTGAATACGGCTCTTGAGACCATGCGAAATGGAAGTGCTGTCGCTGCTACCGGGACCGATACTCCGTTTGCAAAATTGAGAGATAAAGACATCGTAAGCACGATTGCTTATTTCAATACCGCGGATTCTGCTGCTCCGATGGTAGTTAATAAACAATTGGATTCGCTTGCGACAGTTTTAAAAACAGATAAGAGCTTTCATGTCGTATTGACCGGTCATGCTGATAAACGCGGATCCGATAGCTTCAACGAAAACCTTGCGCTTGAACGTGCTAAAACAATTGCAACTGCGCTACAACAACAAGGAATTGATCAAGACCAAATTGTTTATCGCAGTGCGGGCTCCACTGAAGCCATGTATCCATCTGGTAGTCAAAATCAACTGCAACTTGATCGTAGCGTCGAAGCAGTTGTGAATTTAAGGTAATTGCAGCTTTTCGCTGAGAAAGTTCGTAAATTTTAGTGAAGCAACTTATCAAAAAAGTTGCGTAACATAAGATTTACGGGCTTTTTTGCGTTTACTTTTCCTACCATATATTTTGCGAAATTTTCTGCAAGCCATTCGTGAATATTTGTATAAGAATAAAGCGTTGGAAAGCTCGATGCGTTCCTATCTGCACCAAAAAAACGAATAAAAAAAGATTTATCATAAAACGTGCGCGGCGCTTTTTCTGTCGACCACCCGCCAAAATCTCGAGCAACTCGAGATAATTCTGGTGGGGTTAATTTAGAAAAAATGAGTGAATGCCCGACTTCGTGTGCTATGGTTTCCCATTCGGCCGACTTATTTTGTGGGGCGGCAGTATTAATGATAATACTACCTCGTGCTTCGTCGTAGCTAGCATACCGGTTACGACCAAATTGCCCACGAGTGTCAGCTTCAAAGGATTTTAGTTTGACGAGGCTGCCATCGGGAACATCGGCAAACAATACTTGCAAGACATTCTTAATTGTTCCAACAGTGCGCGCCGGCAAATTATTGGAATAGTGAATAGAATATGTCGTTGTGACATCAAATCGCGTATACGATTCTGCTGCCGCCCGGGTGACATGCGGCTGACATGCGAAGATCATAACAACAGCTTTACTGAGGTCGATCAACTTCATAGGAATGGTCCATTTGGATTGTGATAAACCTATTGTCCATCACAATGGCGTCATGGTCAATATTTGCACATAACTTTATGCTTAGCGGAGCTAAAAATGCCCCGATAGGCAGCTTAGATTGATTTTGGAAGCGGACAATGACTTCCGTCCGTACGAAATTCCTGTTTATAGACTTCTAACAAATCTTTAAAATAATTATTATAAAATTCCAAATTAATTTGCTGGAGAGTATAGCGTTGTACCTGTGGCCCAAAGCGCATGGCACGATCATGAAATAACACCAAATCTTTTGTTGGATTGAAGCTTGTCAGCATTTTGTTGTACCAATCTTCGGCTTTGATCGGTGAACCTATAATAGGGTCGATAGCCCACCATCCACCCTCTTTTGCCTTAACAACAGCGGTGACATGCCAGCCCCATTTTGTCGAGCCAGTTTGTAGGCTACCCACAGCAAATAGCTTTCGAATCGAAGAATTCTTTACATTCATATTAAACAAGGCCTCTAAATGGGCTGCCATTGCTCGTCCGAAGCAATAACCAATTCCAGCATTGTTTGGATCGTACTTAGAGCGATTCTTTAAATCCGCTACTGGATGTTTTGCCACACGTTGATAGAGATCATTTGCCTCAGATAAACTGATAGAATCTTTCCTGCTTTCTTCGCCGGATATCGTAAAACCATCGGCCTGCGTATTCATTTCGTTTAATTCTTGCAGTTGAGCTTTGTTAAACTCTTGAACGTCATTGCAAGCTGGTACCGGGCGTCCTGCATTTGCCCGAGCTTCCAAAAATGCTTTCGGGTCGTTCCTTAGTAGTTGAGAATCTCTAAAATAGTCGCCGGTATCGTTTCCTTTTATATCGCTGTCGGTGGAATTCCGAGATTTACAAGCCGGCAGTAATAAAATGAGGGCGATAAAAATTACGGAAGGTATACGCATCTGCGTCCTCACATTTTGGCAGGTTTGAAGTCTAGTTAGTGGAACTATGTTAACATACGGAAGGTTTCTTAGAAACTTCCCATAAAATTTGATTTGAGTCCCTTCCAACAATCTAAGTAATTCTTTTGGAGTGCTGGGGTGGCTAAAGCGTGCTTCGTCGGTTGGTAAACCCAACAAGATTCAAACATAAATGCAAGCGTGCTTGCCAGATACTCTGGTTTTAATTCGGTCTCAGAAGCTTTTTTAAATGCATCAGTCTCTGGGCCATGAGCTTGCATGCAATTGTGAAGAGATGCGCCGCCTGGTTCAAATCCGCCTGAAGGCTTCGCGTCATAGACACCGTGGATCAAGCCCATGAACTCACTCATCACATTCCGATGAAAGTAGGGGGGTCTAAAGGTATCGACGGCCACCATCCACCGTGGCGGGAAAATAACGAAATCAACATTAGCTTGACCGGCGGTCGTCGAGGGAGAAGTTAGGACTGTAAAAATAGATGGATCTGGATGATCAAAACTGACGGTATTTAAAAGGGGCGTAATTACCAAACCATCCGACTACATCAAGCGGAGAGTGGGTGATCGGAGCCTCCCAAAGGTTGCCACAGAAGCGTGTGAGGATTTTGAACTGACCTTCGCGTTTTTCAAACTTGGCGACGGGGTATTCAAAATCTCTAGCGCTGGCCAGCCCATTAGACCCAATCGGGCCAAGGTTTGGTAACTCAAAGGAGGCGCCGAAAACTTCACAAATATAACCATTGGCGGTTTGCTCTGGAAGACGAACCTGAAACTTTATGCCTCTCGGAATCACGCAAATCTCTGTTGGTTTTACTTCAAGGGCACCGCATTCAGTTAGCAGAAGTAGGCTGCCCTGCTGAGGTACGATCAAAAAATCGCCATCGGCATTATAGAAGAATCGGTCCGTCATGTCCTTGTTGCAGCGATATAAATGCACTGCACTGCCAGAGCGTGTTTTTGCGTCGCCGTTTGCAGCAAATGTCTCGATACCGTCGATAAAGTCTTTTTGGTCACTTAAGCTTGGCAAGGGATTCCAACGCAATTGCATCGGAGTGGGTGCTAACTCAGCATCAGGAGCACTCTGCCATAAGTTGGCTTTTACAAGTTTAAATTCGCCATGCATGACCGATGGTCGAATGCGGTAAAGCCAGGAACGGTAGTTTTCCTTACGATTCATGGTGAACGCACTGCCGTTAAGTTGTTCTGCGTAGAGGCCATGGGTGTTCTTTTGCGGAGAATTTCTGCCTACAGGAATGGCTCCCGGAATCGCTTCGGTCACATGTTCATTGTGAAAACCGCTTAGATATTTGAGCTCAGTCATGGCGTAGGAATCCTTCTTACCGTTGATTTCTATAGAAGATCTTTATCTATAGAAGTTACAACAGTGGGGTCAGGATGAACAATCCATTTTTATAAAATCGTGAGTTACTGTTGGAGTTTGCGACCCCAGCTTGCT
>CAZUYQ010000069.1:0-26141 GCA_964624705.1 uncultured Polynucleobacter sp. | reverse complement strand
GGTTTAGGATTGAGTATTTCGCAGAATATTTTAATGAACCATCAGGGTCAGCTTATGCTGCTTCCGGATACTGCCCATACGACGTTCGCTCTTGAAATGTGGAAAGAGATCCCCGATTCCATCCAGAATACTGGATAACCATCTTTATCGTAACCAATTGTAATTACAGTTATTTATTTTTTACTCTTCAACTCGCATATCCATCTGTGTCATAACGCTCTGTCATCTGAATGACCGCTGCTAAGAGCGTAAAGTGATGGCCAGATCCCGGATGATACCTCCCTGCGAACTCCGCCAGGACCGGAAGGTAGCAACGGCACCAGGATCTGGTAGGTGTTCGGTGCATCTGGCTGTCACTTTGCGCTCTTGGCCCTCTGAAATATAAACTGCCCATAGAGCAGCGACCATTTCAAACTTCACTTTCATTCCTAAGAAATGTGGCGTCGTGATCAAGTCTTATCAGCCTCTCGCACGCAAATATCGACCCGCGACCTTCCAAGAACTTGTGGGTCAGGATTCTACAGCAACCGCACTTGCAAATGCCATTAAGCTCGGACGCGAGCCTCATGCTGTTATATTTTCCGGAGTGCGAGGAGTCGGCAAAACCACCTCTGCACGTTTATATGCCAAAGCATTGAACTGTGATTTAGGTAGCTCGCCCACGCCCTGTAATAAATGCGAGAGTTGCTTAGCCATAACTATCGGCAACCATGAAGATGTGATGGAAATCGATGGCGCGTCGAACACAAGTGTCGACGATGTACGGGCGCTGAGAGAAACCATCTCCTACGTTCCGCAACGTTCGCGCTTTAAAGTCTACATTATTGATGAAGTGCATATGCTGTCGCAGAACGCCTTCAACGCCTTGCTTAAAACGCTCGAAGAACCGCCTGCGCATGTCGTCTTTATATTCGCGACAACAGAACTCCATAAACTTCCGCAAACGATCATGAGTCGTTGCCAGGTTTTTTTCCTCCAAAGGATGACGATGCAAGTCATTCGCGATCGCCTCGAATCGATCCTCAAACAAGAAGGCTTATCTTTCGAGGATAAAGCTCTTACCAGCATAGCCCGCGAAGGTCATGGTTCGATGCGGGATGCTCTAACTCTGTTGGATCATGTCATTGCGATTGGCAATGGCACTGTTACGATGGAAGCTTTGAGCAAGATTATTTCGCATGCGACATCTACTCCCTTTATTCAATTGCTTGCTGCTCTCGTCGCCCGTGATCCTAAAGCCGTGATCACATCGCTCGACTATCTCGAACACAGCGGCATCGATATGAAGGATGTTGCTGAAAAAACTGCCGCGATGACTAGACACGCTGCGATTGCACGCGACGTCGGTGTTGAACACGTTGATTTTAAATCTCTAGGTTTTGACGACGACGAAGCACAAGAGCTTCACCGCATCGGAACCTCGGCAAAACCACTCGATCTAAATCGTTTGTTTCGGACACTTTTCAAAAGCATCTCCGACTTAGATGGCTCTGCCTTGGACCGATTTGTCTTTGAGAATTATTGCCTTGAGTGGTGTCTGGATCCCGGAATTCAGTGGCTTCAATCGACAGGATCTGTAGGCGGAGGACTCATACCTCCGCAGCAGCAATCCCTGTCCTCTCAGGCCCAACAGCGCCCCGCAGCCCCTGCAGCTGCGATTAGCAAAGGTTTGTCGACCATGTTGGGAGAACTTCATCAGGCTCAAGAGCCTGATGCCAAAACTATTAAAAAAGCCCCAACAGCGCCAGCGACTGCTGCGCCGCAGGCACGTGAAGCGTCTCCTCAACCTGCACCTTCTTCTCCACCCCCTCGCCAAGGGGCCTCTTCCACCGCGTTTCCTGAAACCTGGCGTCAACTAGTAGACGCTTGGAAGCAACAGAAACCTCTGCAGGCTCGTAAGCTTGAAGAAGCTCATCCGATTAAATACAGTCCAGAGCGCATCGAACTAGTGATCGCTCCTGATAGCTATGCGTCAGCCTCCTTATTACGCACCGATGAGCAAAAGAAACTCAAAGATGCTTTTGCAGAACTCTTCAGCTTCAAAGGTGCATTGATTGTTACCCCTAAGGCAGCCACATCGTCACCAACCAATCCAGCTCACAGTCCACAAATGCCGCTAACTGAAGAGCCACAAGCCCTTCCTGAGACTCTAGCCAGCATAAAAGAACGTGAAGCCATCGAACGACGTAAAAAAATAGCCGCTGCGGCAGAGAATCACCCTCTAACCCGGGATGCAGTTCGGATGTTTGATGCTACAATAAAGGAAGTCATCATTCACGACTCCTAAGATTGATTTGCTGGACGATCAAAAAATGGCTTTTACAAATTTCGAAACCAAAGAAATACACTGCAAAGTGATCTACTTTGGTGCTCCGCAATCGGGGAAAACCTTCAATCTACGAAGCATTTTTAACGCCACATCGGCTGAAATTCAGTCGGGCCTGCTTGAGTTGCAAGAAGACGGCGCTTCTACGCGTTATTTCGATTTCTTGCCGTTAAGCTTAGGTCGCGTTCGTGATTTTCATTTGCGCCTTCATCTGTTCACTGTTCCCATGAACTCACTTTATCAAACTGTCCCCTCAGTTATTTTACGCGGAGTCGATGGTTTTGTATTCGTAGCCGATAGTCGCGTTGAATGCATGGCAGACAATAGTGATCATCTCAAAAAATGCCGACGCCTCCTGCTTGAAGAAGGGTACAACGTTTCAGAAATTCCAAGAGTAATTCAGTATAACAAGCGTGATCTTCCCGGCATAATGCCGTTGGAGATTATGAGACAAGAGTTAAACCCAACGAATGGCCCGGATTTCGAAGCCGTTGCAAACAAAGGCCTCGGTGTCGTAGAAACTATTGAAGGTCTTGCACAACTACTCGTACAACGCCTTGAGCATCTTCCACCCCAACGCTAAGGCAAAAAAACTTATGTCTCTTCACGTTCAATGCAATACAGATCAAGCTATTCTACTTCTTGCGATTCAATGTCCTGACGGTCTGTTGAGATTTCCTAACGATGATGCCCCATTTCCAGGACTACGACTCCATGTCCAGCCGCAGCTCGGAATCAACGAACAACTCATTGCAAGAGCGCAACAGGATCTGACGCCTGCGCTCGCATCGCAAATCTCGATATGGCAAAACTATTCGGATGTGGTGACCACCTCAGGCCAAGAGTCAGTCACATTCTATGTCGGAATTCTCAGGCCCACTTCAGAGAGCTTAGATACTTTTAAAAGTAATTGGAAAGAATGGCGGACATTGCCAGACCTAATCCGCTCACTGCCCAAAGACCGCACCCGCCTCACCTATTTAAAGGCTTGGCAGGTGCTGACTGGTGCTTTGGAAGAGACGACTAAAGCGCTCGATGTCGATGAAGTAGCACGCTATCTAAAATCTATTGAGCCGCCAAAGTCTTGAACACAGATCCTTCGTCTTTGCCTTAAGATGACACGCGGCCGGCCTAATTAGTGACAGGTGGTCTGACCATTCTGATCTACGGTACGCACTGTAACTTGAGAACCAACATTCACGCCAATTCCAGCATCATTTCCACTACCGGCTGAATTGACTTTGACTTGAAGTCGACTATCTGCAAGACGCGCATTGCATGCAAGATTAACTATCAGACTCGTGTTCACGTTAACGCCAACTTTCATGCAGTAATAGCCATTTTGATTTTTCAGATTATAGATCGGTGAGCCACCGACGTTGACGCCAGCGTCAATCAAAATAAGCTGTGGTGTCTCTGATTGTGCTTTGTCGTCAATCACAACCTGATTGGATCCAACACTAATTGCTGCGAAGATTCTTTTATAATTCGTGATTGTGGCTGGAAAAGGATTGTTTTTCCAATTTGCGAGACAACGCTGTAACGCAGCAACATCACCCGGGTTCGCACCAGGAATTGTATGGTCTGTTCCACCACCACTACCGTCAGGGTTACTTCAACAACCACCTGCGGTACCATCAGGATTGCTTGGATCCACCGTGCCATCCGCACCACCGTTGGCACCATTACTTCCACCTCCACCAGCAGTTCCATCAGAACCACCGGAGGCGCTACCACCACCACCGCCAGAATTAGTCAATCCGCCTGTTGCCGAATCGACGAATGATGGAGCCTGACCACATGAAGCAAGAGCCAACATGGATAACAAGCACGTCATAACCGACACGTTTACCTTTAACGGTTCCTTATTCATAACTTTCTCCTCTAAGCTCCAAAACTGACCTAGATCTAATCCTTGTCAGGTGCGATCTCATTCAAGAACCCTTGAATAAAATCACTTCTGAGGGGTCGGAAAGGCCACAAAAGAACTTAAGGAAAAGCAAAAAACATCTAAAGATCCAGTAAAAACATCAACTTATAAGGAGCATTACCCAAGCATTACAAAACGAGTCGTAGCAGGGATATGCGGTCGGACTTGATTTCGATGCTCTCTACTTATTCATTCACACTTTCGATCGCAAACCACTTTGGCTCACTTACTTTGAGGGGGCGGGCTGCGCAATGTGGGGACGCGTCCTGCGCAGATGTACCAGCACTCACTGCAGCCATATCCCAAATTTTTGCGAGAACATGCGCACCGTGCCCCATCATAGGTGCAAGCTGCTTCGCGAGATCAATATCGTCCTGCGGGCTTTCTTCGAAATCAGCTAATAGGATCGCTAAATCCTCTAAAGCTGTTTTGCTTTCACGCACGGCAGCATCAACAACCTGCATCGGTTGCCCGGTAAATTCAACTTGTTCTATTTCAGGAAAGGACCCAGAACCCGATTTGATCACCGCAGCAAGCAAAGACGCTTGATTTTGCTGCTCCACGAGCGTGGACTCAAAGTATTTATGGATTCCAGGTTTGTGAATGGACTGACCATCATAATCACTTGAATTATGCATGGGCTGCGAGAGATCGCCGATATAATGACCTAAAACTCCTGCCATCTGCAATGCGGTCATGCAGTCCTTTGCGGCAAGTGCCGTTTTTAACTTCTTAAAAATTTGTGCCGCACGCCAGGGCGTGGTGCCATTCTCATTGATAAAAGGTGCGCCCATGATCGAAGTAGCTCTATTCAAATCAATTGGAAACAAAGATTCTAGCCTTGACGCCTCGTAACGATCCCACTGAAAGAAATGCATAGGTTTTTCTTTTTCATAGGTGGCCTTTTGCTTCCATAAAACGTCGGGAGTTTTAGCAAACTCAGCAAGGTTATCCGCATTCGCCTGAAAAAACTGCTTGTCCTTCGACGTCATCAACTGAATCGCAGCACGATTCACTAACATGTGCCCAGATGCACCCCAGGCCATAGCAACCCCCGGGCTAAACGCCAAAAAGACAAAGGCACACCTTTTTCCTGTTACAGAAATTCCCATGACAGATCTCCCGCCTGTGAGTCGCACATTAAAACCTTCAAATTTTTAGAGCATTATTCCTGCAAAGACTTTTTCATAGCCATTCTAAGAAATCTCTAAGAATACCGCGTCAGGATGGCTAAAAGCGTATTAATGACAATAAATTCATTGAATTGTCATATACCAGAGTGAAATAACCCGAATTTCTAATTGATATTATGAGTAGAAAACCTTAAAGTTCGCGAAAATTGGCCTAGGAGGCCCCCCCTTGAAAATAGCCGCCCTGATTTCCGGTGGAGTCGATAGCTCAGTGGTTCTCGGCATGCTTGCCCGCGAAGGTAAGCATGATATTACAGCATTTTATCTGAAGATCTGGCTTGAGGATGAACTGCATTTTCTTGGCGAGTGCCCTTGGGAAGAAGACCTTCGCTATGTGCGAGCGGTCTGCGAACAACTGAACATTCCACTTAAAGTCATTCCCCTACAACGCGAGTATAACGAACGCGTTGTTAGCTATACCATCGATGAACTGAAGGCAGGTCGCACTCCTAGCCCTGACATTTTTTGCAATCAACGTATCAAATTTGGCGCTTTTTTGGAGCATATCGATGCCAGCTATGATCGCATTGCAACCGGGCACTACGCTTCGACAAAAATCATCGATGGCCGTACATTCCTTTGTCAGGCGGCGGATCCAGTAAAAGATCAAACTTATTTTTTAAGCCATCTTTCTCAAGAGCAGCTTGCACGCTGTCTCTTCCCATTAGGTCCACTGCCTAAATCTCAGGTACGTGCACTGGCAAAAGAGATGGATCTCCCGACCCAGGACCGTCCAGATAGTCAGGGTATTTGTTTCTTAGGAAAAATAAAATACAACGAGTTCGTCAAATTTCATCTCGGCGAACTAAAAGGTGAAATTCGCGAATGGGAAACCGAAAAACTTCTAGGTCACCATCAGGGCTTCTGGTTCCATACTTATGGTCAGCGTAAGGGGCTCAAGCTTCACGGGGGACCGTGGTTTGTAGTCGACAAAGATATTTCGCAGAATATAGTCTACGTCTCTCACCAAGATTTACTTGCAGATATGGCGAGACGTGAATACATCGCCACACATGTAAATTGGTTTAATGATGAACCTGAAAATTTGTCGCTTACTGTGAAGTTGCGGCACGGACCAAATAAAGTGGCTTGCCAACTACGAAAGCTGGAAGATGGGAACTACCACGTGCAGTTGGCAACACCTGATAACGGTATTGCGAACGGTCAGTTCTCAGTTTTTTATGATGGCGATGTTTGTCTCGGCGCTGGGATGATTCGCTTATTGCCAAGCAAAAGAGTGATCTGAACATTCGTGATGAACATAATAGCGTCATTAAATTTCGTTGGTGCCTAAAGTCTGCTCAAAAGAAAATCGAAGAATCTGCATGACACAGATTCTTCGCTTTAAGGTCGCCATTTATTGTGACTTGCCATCAGTTTTACAACTTATAGCATTCATACCTATGCCAACCGTGGTCTCTCCCATCGCAGGAGGAAGTGCGAGGGGCGCAAATACATCATGCATACCTAATGCGATTTCAATCACTTCGTTAACATGATCTACTAAGTGAATCACCAACTGATTCCGAACATCTTCAGGAATGTCCGCCAGATCTTTCTCATTACGCCTTGGCAAGATGACGTGTTCCACTCCAGCCCGATGGGCTGCAAGCACTTTCTCTTTAATACCACCGACAGGAGTTACGGAACCGCGAAGAGTAATTTCTCCAGTCATCGCCAATTTTGGACTCACGCGGTTGCCGGTCATCAGAGATGCGAGAGTTGTTAACATCGCCACACCAGCACTTGGCCCATCTTTGGGAATAGCTCCGCTAGGAACGTGAATGTGAATATCACGCTTGTCAAATTCGCCACCTGGAATAAATGCCGCAAGATTGCTCCGCACTAAGCTCAATGCAATCTGAGCAGATTCTTTCATCACATCACCTAGCTGACCAGTAAGAATCAACTTACCTGTGCCAGGCATCTGTGTAGCCTCAATAAAGAGAATATCACCTCCGACAGGAGTCCAGGCAAGCCCAGTTACAACACCAGCTGGAACAAGCCTTTCCGTCACATCATGTGTAAATCGATCTTGTCCAAAAATATCACTGACAATTCCGGAATCAATTTGCAGAACTTCAACGGCTTTCGATTCTTCGGCTTCTCGACCCTCATTTGCAAGAGAGAGTTCTTTAGCTTTCGCACCTTCTAATGTTTTCTCAGCAGCCCAACGGCACACCATTTGAATCTTACGCTGAAGATCACGCACACCCGCTTCACGAGTATGTCCGTGAATGATTTTCAAGATTGCCGAATCGGTAATTTGTACCGCCGATCCTTCTAACCCATGTTCCGCAAGCTGCTTAGGCCACAAGTGCCGTTTAGCGATATGTAGTTTTTCTGCCGTCGTATAGCCACTTAAATCAATGACCTCCATCCGATCGAGCAATGGCCCTGGAATAGAGTCCAAGCTATTGGCCGTAGCGATAAAGAACACATGACTTAAGTCGTAGGGGACGTCCAAATAGTGGTCGGTAAATGTTTGGTTCTGTTCCGGGTCTAAAACTTCGAGCAACGCAGCCGCAGGATCACCACCGTAGCCTCGACCCAGCTTATCGATCTCATCAAGAAGAAAGACTGGGTTGTTCACGCCAATACGCTTCATCCCTTGAATCACACGTCCTGGCATTGCACCGACATAGGTTTTGCGGTGACCACGGATTTCCGCATCATCACGCACACCACCAACTGCAACACGCACGAACTTACGTCCCATTGCTTTAGCAATGCTTTCTCCTAAACTAGTTTTACCCACTCCAGGAGGTCCGACGAATAGCAAAATAGAGCCTTTTTTCCCTTGTTTAAGTTTCATCACCGCTAAGTGTTGAACAATTCTTTTCTTAATTTTGTCGAGACCAAAATGATCTTCATTCAGCACGGCGCGTGCTGCATCCAAATCAAATTGATCGGTTGTTGCTTCATTCCATGGCAAAGTTAAGAGAAGGTCTAAGTAATTGCGAATGACATGGGTCTCTGGCGATTGACTGCCAATCGATTCCAGACGTTTTGCCTCATCTAGGCCCACTTTTTTCACAGCTTCTGGCAAGTTTGCCGCTTGGATTTTCTGCACATAACTAGCAGAATCTCCCTCCCCATCCTCATCTCCCAGTTCTTTACGAATTGCAGCCATTTGTTCACGCAGAATGGCTTCGCGTTGCTGCTTGCCAATCTTCTGTTGAAGTCTATGTCTAATATCGCTCTGGACTTTTAAACTTTCTTTCTGCTCTGCCATCATTTCAAGCGCAAGCAATGTCCTTGCTTTCACACCGAGCGTCTCAAGAATTTCTTGTTTTTTTGACAATGGGATTTCGAGACTTTCGACGCACATCGGCAACAGCACCGATAAATCGTCGATGGCATCAACCAATTCCGCGAGAGATCTGGTATCTGCCGGAATGAGTTCGAGAATCTCATTTGCTAGAGTTTTAACACTTTTGACGAGCACCTTACGGGTCGCCTCATCGCAGTCAACGATATCATCAGCGATCTCAACGCGACCATTTAGATATCCATCAACATTTTCAAGATTTAAAAATTTAACGCGACGATCACCTCTAATGGTCAGCTGGTATCCATGATCCTTGCCACCAACGATTTTCTCTATTTTTGCCAACGTCCCATAGTGAAACAAGTCTTTAGGGAGAATATTTTTATCGTCAGCTTCGGATCTTTGGGCTACGACAACAATCCACATATCCTCAGCTGCAGCACGGTCAATCGCCTTGATGCTCTGGGGGCGGTTAATTATAAGAGGCACAGTTCGTTCTGGGAAAAGAACAAAATTTCGGGATGCAACTACTGGAAGAGGCTTAGATAAATCAAGCATCGGAACCACCTTTCGTGAAGCGCGGATTTAAAGAAACTACGCTTTGTTCCAACATGGATTCGTTTCATGCGGTGTCAATAGTAAGGAGAGAAATAACCAAAACCCCTGGTATATCACCTAAGTATATGCGATTGCGTCAAATGACGTATTCTGCGATACTAGCGCCCTTGCAAAGCCTAGAGGAAACGCCTGCTTATGAAAATTATCGATAAAATTTACGATTACCAACGCCAAGGTAAACCGTTTTTTTCTTTTGAATTTTTCCCGCCGAAAACTGAGGCCGGCCTCCAAAATTTATATGCGCGTCTCGACCGCATGGCTGGCATGGAGCCTTGCTTTATTGACATCACTTGGGGGGCGGGCGGAAGCACAAACGAAACTACTTTAACTCTGAGTAAGAACGCACAATTATTTTTTGGCCTTGATGTCATGATGCACCTTACCTGCGCTAATATGTCGGAGGAAGGCTTGCGTGCTGCGTTAGATCACGCACGTGATGCGGGAATTCGCAATATTCTCGCGCTGAGGGGCGATGCCCCGGCTTACGTTCCTGCTGGCGAATTGCCCGCATCTTTTATTGATAATTCAGTCGATTTAATTAAATGGATCCGCAAAATTTACGGCGATACATTTAGTATTGCCGTCGGAGGTTACCCTGAGGGACATCCTGATGCGCCAAATAAACAGCAGTGCGTTGAATACTTAAAACAGAAGATCGATGCCGGTGCTGATTTTATTTTGACGCAATTGTTTTTTGATTTGAACGAATATCATGGGTTCTTAAATCGATGTAAAGAAGTGGGCATCACATGTCCTATTATTCCCGGTATACTTCCGATTATTTCTTTCGAAAGATTTCAAAAGTTCACTGAGTTTACTCAGATTAAAGTTCCCGACGCTATTCGCAGAGCACTTGAACCCATTCGAAATGATGATGAAAAGGTTCGCGCTTACGGCGTGAACCTCTGCGTAGAGATGTCACAAGCACTCATACGCATGGGCGCACCTGGGCTTCATTTTTACACACTAAATCTGGAGTCATCAGTAACCGATGTCCTCAACGATCTTAAACTAAAAGATGACTGCCGCAGTCGGCGATCGATGCCGTGGCGGGCATCTAAGGTCGATACGCGCAAGAAAGAAGAAGTCCGACCTATTTTCTGGGGCAGCAGCTTCTCTCCAACATTTGGCGATTTAAATGATTACTATATTTTTAGACGGGGAAAAGACCCCGCAATCGCTGAATCAAGGCGGAAAATTTGGGGCGAGCCTAAGAACGAAACCGAAGTGTCAGAAGTCTTTACCAATTTCTGCTTAGGGAAGATCAATTGGATTCCGTGGTGTGAAACTCCAATTCAGATTGAAACCGGGCGTATTGTTAAGCAGCTTGTACGCCTCAATGAAACAGGATTCCTGACAATCAATAGTCAGCCTCAGGTCAACGGCGTTGCGTCTGACGATCAGGAAGTTGGCTGGGGTGGGCCTGGCGGTTTTGTTTTCCAAAAAGCATATGTCGAATTTTTCTGTTCTAGAGCAAAATTAGATCAACTCATGGAGCGAGCCGAGCAATTCCCCTCCATTACCTATCATGCCGTCAATGCACGCGGCGAAACCTTTGCGAGTCATAAAGACCGGACGATTACGGCCGTGACCTGGGGTGTATTCCCAGGACGCGAAATCATTCAACCGACGGTCGTCGATAGCGAAAGCTTTATGATTTGGAAGGATGAAGCCTTCGAGCTTTGGCTCAATGAATGGCGAAGTCTCTATGCACCAAAAAGTCCGGCGTGGAATAATTTAACTTCCATCCATGACGAATACTTTTTAGTAAATGTGGTCGAAAATAATTTTGTAACCGGTGATGTTTACAGAATCTTCCCTGATTAAAGCTTTTTAAGTGATCGCTTCTTCAGCTGCACAATTGGCAATTTCCATGGTCGATGTGCAGCAAAGAATGTCACAAAAGGGGCTTGGCTATCAGGAAGATCTTGATCCAGGTCCATAAGATCTTGTAATTCGGCTAACAAAACTTCTAACTTCTTACCAAAGACTTGAAGCGTGGCCTTTGATGCTTTACCTGAGACTAACCAATAGAATTCTTGATTACGTGAAAATTCCGTCGTCATAAAATCCTGTCGGAGCTTTGAGCCATATTTCACATTTAAGGGGCCATTTGGTATCCAACGAGTATTCGGTTTAATAAGCAGAACAATCCTATCGTCGGGATGAAGCTCGATAAGGCCAAGGCGATCGAGAGTTAAGAGGCAGCCTCGCAATTTTGTCGCAGTCAGATCGAATTGTTCTAATATCTTCTTGGAAGTCATTCCGCCGAGCGCAAGATAGAGAATTGAAAATAGCTCTTCGTTATGTGCGAGTTCCAATTCCTGCGCTTCAGTGAAATTTCTTAGCAGGATACGTTTCCGACTAGAAACAAATAAATCACTGACATCCACACCCAGAATTTCCGCAAAATCATCGAGGCGTTCGATATCAAAAGAGCATGAGGCAAACCAGCGCTTGACTGTCGACTCAGCAACATCGAGACGTTTTGCCACATCGTGATAGGTCAGTCCTTTTAAGCGAAGTTGACGTTTAAGCTGCTCGATTAACCCTTGAACTTGACTCATAATCGCTGTCCTTATTCGATATCTTTAAAGACATTAAGACCAATAGTATCGAAATACGATACTTTATAAAGAGACCGCCCTAAGCACCTCAAAGTTGCTAAAAGACTCTCAGCTTCTAAAAAGAGGCTAATGCGCTTCATCGAACTTAAGGTAAATTCTCATGGCAGTCTCCTCAAAAATCTCCAAGCATCGAAATATGATGCTTTTGCAGACAAGCAGGTCCTGGGACCCAGAGCAGGATTTGGACTGGTCAACGATGAACTCACATTCTGATCTCTTACCTATAAGCCAACGTCTGTCATCAGCCTTAAATCTCACCGAGTGTGAGCAGACCTCACTATCGCAACTCGCAGGTCTGATGGCTGCACAGTCCATCTCACAACATGAGAAAGCTCTAGAGGTCGTTCGCAATGATAGCTGGAGTGTTCCATCGCAGAAATTCAAGATGGAAGCGGATCTTCGCGATTTAGGTGAGGAATTTTTTCACGAAGAGAAAAAACACGCTGAAACGTTTGCTCGCTACGTAGCGGAGTTAGCACAGAGGCAAGAAATCCGCTACTCGGATCTATCGCAAATTCTGCCAGTATTTGAATCTCAGTCATGGCTAACCAGACTGATGAGGTTAAATAGTCTCTTAGGTGGACGAGCAGTCTGGTGGCTAGTCATGCTCACTGAAGAAGAAAGTCTAAGTGTCTTCAGGACACTCAAGACTCGGACCGAAAAAACAGATCCACTCTACTTCAACGTCCATAGGCTTCACTATGAAGAAGAAATACGGCATATGAGTTATGCGCCACAAATGCTCAGTTTTTTAAAACTTGCTCATGCTCAATCGCAGTTCTCTGTATTTGTCCAAAGATTTGATTTTATCCAAATGTATATTCTGCACATAGCCTGGGTTATCTCCCAGGTATTACGCCTGCGCCATCTCAAGAACTACCACGGCGAAAATCCGTTTATGCAACGCCTCAAATCTTCTTACGTCAAATCCCGAAAAATCCCATTCTTTAAGCTTGTTAAACTTATGTATTCGGAGCTGCCTTGGTTTCGTGAGCTCCTATTCCCTATTAGGCATCAATCAATTCGTTCGGAACTCAATCGCAGCGGATCTCTGAATCGTATTTTATCAAAATTTCTTCACAAGCAGTGGCAAAGAACAATCCCTAAGGAGCACTCAATATGAAAGTCGACTGGCGAACATTTAGATCAGACCGATATTTTTTCTTCAAATATTTTCTGGTGCAGATGATCACGTCCCTCATGATTCTCGGGATTTTAGCTTATAGCTTCTATCCATTTCACATAACGTTCGAGTGGAATCCATGGTTAATATTATTGCTACCGTTTATGATTATTATTGGCATTCAACTCCCGGCGATGCTTCATAATGCCGTGCATTTTAACATCAAACCACGATGGCTAAATGAAGTGATCGGAGAAGTTGGTGGATTTTTCGTGTTATTCGGCCTCGGTCCCTTTCGCATTAGTCATTTTTTGCACCATGCCTTTGCCGATTCCCGACGCGATCCGCATCCACCACAGGGTCACAACTTTCCGATGTTCCTAGCGACAACTCAGCTCAACACTATTCGCGTCATCCGCGAAGAGTTCTTTAAAGCTCACGGTCGTCAATGGTCAAGCCATGTGATCTTAATTTCGGAAATGATATTCTATTATATTAGTCTTATGGCTCGGATCGCAGTTTGGTTTCTGGTCTTTGGACCGACACTATTTGTCTTTGCCTATTTACCGGCGTATATCACAAATGTCCTTGTATTTGCGCATATCAATTATGCGACTCATGAGACTCAAGCGGATGGCACTGTCAAAATTATCAATCTCAATCGTACTTGGTTTCATAAACTAGTGAATGTCGTTGGATCAGGGGTCTATTTCCATAAGAACCATCACGAGCGTCCCAACCTCTACAATCCTTCGCGATTGGTTTCCGAATCTTGAATAGATTTTTGGGAAGATCTGGTCCATATAAATGCAAGAACCGAAATGCCAATGATCAAAACTATAGCTTTAACAATCAGTGGCACTTGCACGAAAACTAATGTGTAGGTAAATAACGGAACGATCATCAAAGTCGACACTATTTTAGCGCGTAACTTGATGACTCTATACGCTTGCCAGTCGAGAATAAGCGGCCCGATCGCCGGCTGTCTTAACAACCATTGATGCGTCCGTTCGCTACTTTTAGAGAAGAAATACGCGGCCAGAAGTGCAAATGGAGTCGTTGGCAGAAGTGGAAGGAAGAGTCCAATCACACCAAGCAGAAGGCATATCCAACCAGCGGTTAGCATCAATAGGCGATGGGATTGTCGAAAAAAATAGAAATTAGTTTTCATTAAATCTTATGCGGTTTTCTTTTGGATTTCTAAATGTAAATTTTCAGCTCCACAATGCTCTGCAAACCTACTGGCATGACGAATCAAGTAATCACGATAATCGCGTTCGGCTTTCATAGTATCACGACCAAAATAGGGCGCATTTTCCCAGTCTCGCTCAAGGCGCTGACGTTTCATTTCAAAAGGATTTACGTCACCTAAGCGATTTATTATTTTAATTGTCCGCTCACTCATTTGCGAGGGTTCAATGTATTCAACCTCTAAAGGTCCATCATTTAAATAGACTTTTAGCTGAAGTAACCAGCCACGGTGTT
Source organism: uncultured Polynucleobacter sp. (assembly GCA_964624705.1). Taxonomy (GTDB): domain Bacteria; phylum Bdellovibrionota_B; class Oligoflexia; order Oligoflexales; family RGVZ01; genus CAMDKS01. The sequence goes on along the minus strand of CAZUYQ010000069.1, from coordinate 11,571 downwards.
TCCAAAATTCTGACCACGATAAATCTCCACGCTCAAATGCCTTCCTCTGCAAACAACTTGCTGGAGCTTCTATGGCATACAAGATCGCTGAAGTTTCTGCTGCGTCCATATTCCCAAAAATCACGAGGAATTTCGTCGATCTATCGGGAGCGTCTAGCTCCTTTAATTGAAGAGGACTGAAGACATCATACGGTTCCGGGTAAGTGCCAGCGTTAAACAGGTCTCTTGTCCAGTTTAAAGGGATTTGATTTCGAGATTTATAATCCATCTTGCCTCCTTTGGGGAAACAATCGGTATTATATCCAATTATGTGAAGGAGCTCCGAAGATTTCAATGTTTTAGAAGATTCTAAAAATCGACTAACAAGTGCGCGAATTCTAGATAGATATGTTCTCTATCTTGTGCCGATACTCGGATTGGCAACTTGTATTTTAGAAAGATCTGAACATTCGTTTCTCGAATGCTGCCTGTTAATATATCGCATCTCTCCCACTCAATCTTTGCCGTACCATCCAATTCCTTACGCTGAAGAAACTTTCGCAATTGCTTAGCAACCTCAATTTGACTGTTATTAGAAAGCATCACCCGTTGCTTCAATTTATTTTGAATAAATAAAATCGAGACGGTATGTCGATAAATTATCTTTCCGCTCGACATCACAAAATCGGGAGGACTGCCAACATGGATCTCCTTGTCTGCCATAAATAAACTCCTGATAAAAATCAGGGAACCTAGCAAAGTAACAATTTAAGCGAAACAAGAATGAAATCGTTATTAAAAATGTCTGTCACTGACCGCGCTAAATAAATCATTCACAGGCATGTGGAATCTTAATTGACCGATGCATCAACTCAGCCTATTTTAGGACTTCAAATTATCTGTCATTCCAACTTGGAGTATGAAATATGGGACTTTTCTCTGGCAAACGCGGCATCATCATGGGCATCGCTAACGAGTTTTCGATTGCAAGCGGCGTTGCCGAATTCCTTAAAAAAGAAGGCGCAGAAATTGGTTTTAGCCATCTGCCAGATAAAGAAGACGGACCGGCTAAAATGTTGCGACGTGTGATGCGCGTTGCAGAGCCCCTAGATGTAAAATTTGTTAAGCCTTGTGATGTCACTTCAGATAAAGACATTGCGAGATTTTTTGAAGAGGTCGGAAAGGAATACGGTAAAATCGATTTCTTAGTACACTCGATTGCGTTCGCTCCCGTCGAAGATATTCGCTGCGCGACCATAGATGCGAGTCGAGAAGGATTTAAAATTGCGATGGATATTAGCGTTTATAGTTTTATCGCGGTCGCCCGCGAAGCGGCTAAACTCATGGGTCCTGGCGGCTCGATGGTTACCATGACTTATTATGGCGGTGAGCGAGTTGTTAGCGGCTACAATCTCATGGGTGTCTGCAAATCTGCTTTAGATTCGGCAACAAAATATTTGGCCTATGATCTGGGAGCTAAGGGAATTCGAGTCAATGCAGTAAGTGCCGGCCCCGTTAAAACCCTTGCCGCTTCGGCTGTTGGAGATTTTTCGCAGATGCTAAATCTTTATGAAACGACCTCGCCGATGAAACGAAATATCACAGCCGAAGAAGTGGGGCGGTCGACGGGATTTCTTTTAAGCGACCTCGCTTCTGCAACAACAGGCGAAATTTTGCATGTGGATTGCGGATTTCATGTCATGTCGAGCTCAACTCGAGCCGTGGCTAAAACAAGTGCTACTTAAGTGTATTCTTTAAAATAAAACAATAATTGTAAAAATATTTAATTAAAATAGCACTCTCATCAAATCTTAATATTCTTCTCATCATCTTCTTATGAATATGTAACATTCTAAGATTAGCGAAGAAATTATTTTATGCTTGCATGCGCAAGTCTTCATGCCTTAGACCTATAGGTAACAAAAAACTAAGTTTCACTTTTGGCATCTGAGAATCTTCGTTCTCGGCATGAAGACTTTTTTGTCTTTAAAATTGGTGCCTTATAGACACAGGGAGGGTCTAAGTGCAAATTCACCTTAAAAATCAGATTATTTTAGTCACAGGTGGAGTTCGAGGCATCGGACGAGCAGTGACAGAGGCCTGTGCCGAGGCCGGCGCAACGGTTATCGCGACTTATTTAAACAATTCCGCATCCGCAGAGGATTTTATTGGCGGCCTACAAAGTCGCGGACTGAAAGCCCACGCATGTCGCCTTGATGTTCGCAATGCCGCAGATGTAGATGCCGGCTTAGCGACAATCGAACAAGAATACGGCTCCATTAGCGTCGCCATCAACAATGCTGGAGTGGTCAAAGACAATCTCGTGATGAGCATGGACGACGGCGAATGGCGCGAAGTCCTCGAGACAAATCTCACAGGCGTGTTTCACGTTATTCGAGCTGTATCACGGCAAATGGTTCGCGCACGTCGTGGAGCTATTATTAATATCTCCTCAGTAGCCGCATCCAGACCGGGACGCGGACAATGCAACTACGCGGCGTCAAAAGGTGGCCTTGAAGCCATGACAAAGGCCCTCGCAGTTGAGCTCTCTTCAAAAAGCATCCGAGTCAACGCAATAGCCCCTGGCGTTATCGAAACCGAGATGAGTCAGGAAGTAAGAGATAGCGCTGGAGATAAAATTCTCGAGACTATTTTACTTAAACGCTTTGGTACACCTAAAGACATTGCCGCAATGGCAGTGTTCCTTGCATCTGATTTTGGTTCCTATATCACCGGCGAGATTATCCATATCGACGGTGGATTGAAGTTATAACTTTTTTGAAATCTGAGACAGGAGAACGAGATCATGACAAAAGCAACAACCCAAACATTCAGCAAGATCCAAGAAATCATCAGCGAGGCACTTTACTGCGATACCGAACAGGTGTCGCGTGATGCGAATCTGATGACCGATCTTGGCGCCGAGAGTATCGATTTTCTCGACATAGTATTTCGGCTAGAAAAAGCCTTTAGCATTAAACTGCCTAAAGGTGAAATCGAATTAAAAGCACGTGGTGACTTGGCAGAAGGTGAATTTGAAATTCATGGAGTTCTCCAAGAAAAGGGTCTTGCTCGTTTACGTAGTATGATGCCAGAAATTGATCCCGCAAAAATCAAACAGGGGTTAAGAGTAAAAGATATTGCGACACTTTTCACGGTAGCAACTTTTGAACGGATGGTTCTTGAAAGACTTCAAACCAGTTCCGGATTTATCAGTTCTACCGATTCATCCATAGCTGCTTCAGCTTAAATATCCTCAAATAACGAAAACAAATGACATCTGAACAAGGGAGTATGTTCAATGCGGTTCTTGTTTGTTAGCAAAATTTCAAAAATGAGCGAAAACAAGATTTCAGGTCAGGTGATATTTGGTCATCGCGAGCCTTGGCAGAGGATAAGTGCAACGTCTGGAGCGCGTATTAGTTCCAGTGTTGTTTCTGAATCTATTGGTCAACTTGTCTCGTGGCTGTCATTGCGAAACAATGATTTTACGGCCCGGCCCGTATTCCTTTTTGCAACTCGCATTGATTTAAACGACGAAGTCTTGCCGGGTACTACTGTCGACCTCGAAGCGGAAATTACTAATCAAAGTTCAGATTCATTTGTTTTCTCAGGACTTGCAAAAATAGGGGATCGTACCGTCGTAAAGATTGAAGATTGCGGTGGCTACCTCATGCCGTTAGTAGAACTCGAGGATCCTACCGTGACTCGTGCACGATTCCAAAATATTGCAGGCTCAGGTCTACCTGAGAATCCTGGAAGCGATCCATTCTTATACCGTTTACTTATCGATAACGTGCTCGAGCAAGACTTATCTGAAAAGATCATCATTGCGAAAAGGTTCACGGGCGATGAGCCGTTCTATGCAGATCATTTTCCGAGATTTCCGGTCACACCGATTGTTATTATCAACGAAATGATCGCTGAGGCGACGGCTAAACTGCTAGGAATCGCTGACTCAGCCTCACTTAAGCCAATTGCGGTACAAGATTTAAAAATAAAATCATTTATACGCCCTGGAGACCTCGCTGAGGTAAGCGTCAAGAAAATAGAAGAAGGTGGCTCTGAATTTGAAACCATCGCTGAAATCCACGTGAATGGACGTCGTATTCTGCGAGGACGCTATCGCTACGAGCAACCCGTCCTGAGGTCCAAAGGAACGAAGAATCTCAACCAGCAAAACAAAGGATCTAATAGAAATGAACCAGCCTTCAATCAATAATTCCAATCGCCGCCGTGTTGTGATCACCGGGATTGGTGCAGTCACCCCCATTGGTAACACCATGGACGAAACCTGGAACGGCATTATCGAGGGTCGGAAATCTGTTCGATCTGTAGAAATATTCAATGCCAAAGATTTTCCATGTGATTTCGCATACCAGGTCGAAGGTTTCAGGTTAAATGAAACTGGATTTTCAAATGATGATCATAAAAAGTTTCTGAACCGTGCAGGTCAATTTGGTTGGAATGCCGCTCGTGAAGCGCTCTCGCAAGCTAACCTTATCGACAATCATCATATTGACCCGGATCGTTCGGCACTTTGTCTAGGAGTGGGAGTGGGAAGTCCGGATCTAAATTGGTACGGCGACATCTATCTAAAAAATAAATTTTTGGACGATGAGATGACTCTCTATCATCGTCATAACTTTCCGAACACACTCACAACAGTACTTGCATCCATGATAGGCGCTCGAGGCGGCAATGCGACTATTCACACCGCATGTGCTTCATCCGGTCAAGCTTTGGGCGAAGCATATGATATGATCGCAAGTGGCGACTACGATGTAGTTCTAACCGGTGGCGCCGACTCCATGATTAATCCCTTTCAAATGGCCGGCTTTTGCCTCCTTGGGGCACTTTCATCTCGAAAGAACGATCCCACCAACGCATCACGACCTTTCGATGCAGACCGTGAGGGTTTTGTCCTTGGTGAGGGAGCATGTATGTTTGTTTTTGAGGAGTACGAGCACGCTAAAAATCGGGGAGCAGTGATCATTGGCGAAATATGTGGGTACGGTGTCACCGAATCCGCATACCGCATCACTGATCTTCACCCTGAGGGTCGCGGAACCATCGAAGCCATGGAAATGGCCTTAAAAGACGCAGGAATTGCCTCAAAACAGATTGGATACATTAACGCACACGGAACTTCGACCATGCTTAACGATCGGGTCGAGTCTCTAGCAATCAGTAAAGTATTTCCCAAAGATAAATGTAAAACAATCGTTAGTAGTACAAAAAGCATGACCGGACATCTTATCTCGGCAGCGGGAGCTATTGAGTTCGCGGTTTCTGTGTATGCTTTACAAAAACAAGTTATTCCTCCATCAGTAAACCTATTTCAGCAAGATCCTCATTGCGAGGTCATTCTTGCCAAAAACGAGCCCGAATCATTTAAGGCCGAATACGCTCTTTCTAACTCCATTGGATTTGGTGGGTCGAATACCTCCGTTATCGCTAGGAGATATCAAGCATGAGTCATTCATCAAAAGATATTGTTTTTACTGGTATCGGCATGCTCACGTCACACGGCTGCGGCATTGATATCAATCTTAAGTCGCTGGAAAATCCATCAAGCCGAAAGAATATTGAAGATTACTATGTCCGAGGGTTTAACCCTGCGCCGCATCTTTCAGATCGCAAGGTCGTGAAGGCTGTCTCCCACCGTGACGTCCTTGGACTTGTGGCTTTTGAAGACTGTGTCCGCAATGCACAAATCTCGAAGGAAAAAATTGACCCTGAACGAACTGGCCTTTATGTCGGAGCACCTCCTTCTGCATGCAGTGATAATTTGAATTACGCTGAGGGTGTTGAAGCGACCAGAAATCCCTATGGCGAAATTCAAGAGGAAGCTTTCGGCAGCGCCTTCCGTTCAGCAAGCCCAACGACTCTGCTAACAGGCCTTCCAAATAATGTTCTTTGCTACGGCGCCAAGACATTGGATGCACGTGGACCCAACTCAAACTATACTGCACTCGAGACGAGCGGTCATTTATCTATCATCGGAGCGTCGAGAGCCATGCGTCTTGGCCGACTGGACTGCGCTATCGCTGGCGGTTACAGCGCCCATTCCGATCCTGTTTTTGTTGCATCAAACACAAGGCGGGGTTTACTCAAGCAACCAAACTCAGAAAGCGAATTCTCAATTACTGCTTTTGACTCTTCGCCCCATTCTCATGGCAGTATCACGGCTGAGGGAGCTGCATTTGTCGCACTCGAACTCCGCGGAAAAGCTGAAAGTAGAGATGTGAAACCGTTTGCAACATTACTAGCAGGTGGCATGGCAAGTGATGCAAAGGGTCCATATGCTATCGATGTCGACAACCCAGCTCTCACGGGACTGATTCGCAGAACGATGAAACAGGCTTCTCTCAATCACAACGATATCGAAATGGTATTGCTCACCGGCAGCGGCATCGCTAACGTTGACAATATCGAACTTAAGGCAATTGATACGATTTTTGAATTCTCTTCCATCAAGCCAATCCTAACAAGCACTGCCGCCGTATGGGGAAACCTCATCGAAGCCGGCGGCATCGGCGAGTTAGGCGTGCTAAAGCATTGTTATGAGAATAGAACCATTCCAGATTCGATTTTAATTTCGAGAAAAGAAAACAGACGTCCATTTAACTCCACTCGGAAAAACGCCATGATTTTGCGTGCGTCTCCTTGGGGTGAATACACATGCCTGGTTGTTCGTATGGAGGAAGAATTATGATGAAAGGAATTGGTATTGATACGGTCGCCATGAAAAAGTTTGGCGATATAATTATGCAATCGGGCGAAAGATTCCTCGAACATGTCTTTACTCCCTTAGAGCGTCAATACTGCGAAACGGCAGCAAATCCTCAGCAATCTTTTGCGGGTCATTTTGCCGCAAAGGAAGCCTTGGTGAAAGCCATACCATCGCTTCGCAGTTATGGTGTCGATTGGTCAGACATCGAAGTCACCCATGACGATTTTGGTGTGCCTAAGTTTGTAATCGAAGGTCCTCTATTCGAGAATCTCAGGCGCATAGCAGGTGAAACAATTATGCTGTCAATTTCGCATACTAGCGAAACTGCGGTCGCTATGGTGGTGGTTGTGTAACGTCAATAGAGAATCTCATTATTTTTCCAATCAAGGAGTTCATTATGAAGATATTTCTTACCGGTGGCAGTGGGTTTTTAGGTGCCGCAATTTTACCATTCCTCGTCGAGGACAGCAGGGTCGAAACTATTCATCTATTACTGCGAGGGTCTGTTAAAGAAAATCCAGAGCAAAGACTGGTTACTTTGATCAATAAAATTTTTGCCCCTGACTCGAGATTCTTTGCGTCGCGAAAAATAAAAATTGTGGTTGGTGATCTCACCCTCGATCGCATGGGACTTGATCCTGCAGCGTACGTAGCTCTAGCAAACGATTGCACGCATATTCTTCATGTGGGCGCTAGTACTGATTTTGGCGCACCGCTTGCGGAATCGCGATGGATTAATGTCGAAGGCACACGCAAAGTATTAGATTTCGCTCTGCAGGTACAGAAATCATCCTCTCATCTTGAACGCCTCGACTATGTATCCACAGCCTTTGTTGCGGGTACGCGCACAGGGCTCGTCACCGAAAATATGTTAGTCCGTGGACAAAATTTTGCCAATGCATATGAACAAAGCAAGTATGAGGCAGAACTTCTAGTCCGTGATTTCCAATCACAATTGCCTATCGCCATCCACCGACCTTCCATTGTCGTTGGCGATTCCCGAAACGGCTTTACCCCTCACTTCAAAGTACTTTATTGGCCACTGCAACTTCTCGCAAAAAATCTCCTCCCATTTATTCCGTGCAATACCAAAGCGACCTTGGACATCGTCCCGGTCGACTTCGTGGCGGAATCGATCTATCGACTCATGACGACATCGCAAAGTATTAGTCAGACATTTCATTTGACGGCTGGACAGGATAGCCTCGTATCAATTAAACAATTTCTCCGAGACGCATTTCGCTATACATCGATCAAAAAACGTCCCACGATGCCACTTTGGGTCTTTAAATTAATTCGTTCAACCTCACTACGAAAGATCATGTCGGACGATTTCTGGCAGGCGTGCGACCTTGCAGCTGTCTATTCGGAATATCTTAGCGGGACAAATGTTGTTTTTGACAACCACAAAACACTGGCGCTTCTAAAATCACTCAATGTCGCGGCGGCACCCAAATGGTCTGTATATGGTCGTAAAATTCTTAACTACTGCACGCAGACCAGGTGGGGCCGAAAGCTAGATATGCAAGAACACCTCTACCGAAATCCGCAAGTCGTCTAACGCATCGCCAATGCTTTAAACGCAGTGCTATAGAGCATCATTTGCTTCACAACACTCGATAGCCCATTGCGGCGATTCATCGAGAGATGTTCGGTAATGCCCCCTTCGCGAAGAAAATCAGGTGAGAGACTTAGATTTTCCTGAGGTGTATTGCCTGAATACACCTCAATTAAAATTGCCATAATACCTTTAACTATGGCTGCCTCTGAATGTCCAAGAAAATAGATTTTACCATCTCGGAATTCAGGAATAAGCCATGCTCGAGAAATACAGCCTTCAATTAAATATTTATCTTCTAATTTTTCGGGTGCTAACTCTGTAAGTGAACGACATTTATTAATAATATAACGATAACGTTCGTCCGTATCCGTAATCGCCGAAAGTTCTGTTAGAATCTTGTCTTTTTTTTCCGCAATATTTATCGTCACAAATAAGATCCTTCAAAGACATGAATATGTTGCTTCAGTAGTGTCGCCGAAATCTTTCCCGGCAACTTCGAACCTATAAAACAACTATTTTTTGATAACCCAACAAACTGATCTTCCGTAATATCCGTGGCAGGAGCATCGACATCTACAAGCACAGCATTTAAAACTTTGCTAACCGCAATATCGCCAAAATCCTGCTCAATTCCAAGAAATTTTGCAGGCGCAGTCGACCAAACATCCACAAGGCGTTGCGGTGTCGGCTGACCGTTTTGGTACATCCAAATGAGTACCCGCAATGAAGTCTCAAGGCCAGTCGTACCGAAAGCACTTGTCTTGAAGTTCTCAGTTTTAACATCATGTTCATGAGGTGCATGATCAGTCGCCATAAACTGACAACGCCCGTCAGCTAGAGCCTGTTGAAGTTTACTTCGATCCTCAGGCGAACGAAGTGGCGGATTCATCTTGAAGGAAGTTACGTCAGGAAGAATATCATAAGAACTAAAAAACAAATGATGTGGGGAAACCTCGCAGGAAACAGCTAAACCTTTGCGACGCTCCTCATCAATCAACTCAATCGTTTTTGCGCTTGAGACGTGCAGAACGTGATATTTAGCGTTAGGGAACTCCTTAAGTAATTTTAAATCACGAAGCACCATATCGGTCTCCGCTGCTGCAGGATAAGCAATCCCTCCAATCTTTTTCTGAATGGGCCCATCCGCAAGCACACCACCATGTCCAGGAACTTCTGCATGCTGCAAAAGAGGTGTGCCGAGTGACGCCACTGCTTTGATCGCTTCACGCATAACGCTATCATCAGCAACACCAACACCATCGTCGGTAAAGGCTGCGACCCCGGCGTTTTTTAACGCAACAAAATCGACTAACTCTTTACCGCGTTGGCCTTTTGTAATTGCGGCCGACAAAAGAACTTTCACTCCGGTTTTAGCGACATAAGTAGCAAGCTCGCTTATGGCTAACTCACAGGAAGGAATATCGTCGATAACTGGCTTTGTATTCGGCATGGTCAAAAGAGCACCCACACCGCCGTGAACTGCAGCCCACAAGCCCGACTCAGGGGTTTCCTTATGTGGTTGACCCGGTACTCGTAAATGCACCTGCGCATCCACTCCGGCCGGCATCAGAACCCTGCCTTTGCCATCAATCATATATTCTTTGCCATTAAATTTCCGGGAATTATGCGGAATTATATCTTCAACCACACCATTGCGCACCACTACATCAACCGTTGTTTGAACCTTGGAGGACGTCCACAGGCTGACATTAGAAATAACAGAAGCGTCTGAAATAATTGAATTAATGCGAATGCCCATTCGTTGAACTCCCGCGAGATAGGTTATTATCATCCTGTACTACAGTTTTCCTTTCCATGACATTGAATTCTTTGTACAAACGGATACCTGAAATCCGATGGAGACCGCAAACCAAGATGACCTCTAGCCTACCTGAGATTGATATGGCACAGACAAAAATGGCTGGGGCGATTGCGCTGAACCGCGTTGGCATGAACAACATCGAGTGCCCTGTAGTCATTGAGCAGGCGGATGGAACCCTTGTTCAAGCCAAGGGAGCTGTGAATGCCTTTGTGAGCTTAGACCAGCCGCAAAAAGGTATTCATATGTCGCGCTTATTTTTGATTGCGGAGTCACGCCTTACGCAATCACCTATTTCGCCCGATTTGTTACTCGATATCGCCAAGGATTTTCTTAAAACCCACCAGGACATTAGCAACACTGCTCACATATCTGTCAGTTTCGACTTACTATTGAAACGGCCCGCTCTACTCAGCAGTCATTCTGGTTGGCGCAGCTATCCTGTAACCTTATGGGCAACGATCGACACAAAAAAAAATACGGCTAAGTCCGGCGCAGATCTTACCGTAAAATACTCGAGCACCTGCCCATGTTCGGCAGGCCTTGCACGCAAGCTCATTCAAAATCAATTTCTTCATACCTTTGCGCAAACAACCACTATTTCAAAAGAAGATATCGCAACTTGGTTAGGCACTGAAGAAGCTATCGCTGGGACACCACACGGTCAACGTAGCGAAGGACGTGTACAACTTGAATTGAAAGAAACTGCAAAGAATTTGCAGTTTATAATTCAGACAATCGATGCACTTGAAAACAAATTACAAACACCTGTGCAGACCGCCGTCAAACGAGAAGATGAACAGGAATTTGCCCGCCTCAATGCCGCGAATTTAATGTTCGCCGAGGATGCTGCAAGACGAATGCATCGAGCTGTTACGGGTTTGAATTTATTTATTGGCACTGCGGTTGAAGCGGTCCATCTTGAAAGTCTTCATCCACATGATGCTGTTGCGAAAGTGGCGTCTGGCACATTAGTAGATTCGGCCTGGCGTTAACGTTTTAAAGACGCTCGATACGAATAATCCCACGCTTGTTAAGCACCAATCTGAAATGATCATAAGTCACTTGCTGTTGGCGGTGAAAAGGATTAGCAATAGCGTGTTTCAAGACAATTTCCATACGATAGACTTTAGGTAATCTTAGTGAAGAAATTTTTCCATCAGTTGAAACAATATCTGTGCCTGCCTGCGGATCATCTAATCTTGTCAAATAGCTTGCAATATTGATCCTAAAGATATCGTGCACCGCACGAATAGGATAATCCATGCTATGAATAGTTTTTGGAAATAGATCAATAACTTTCCGGTAGTGAATAATATTTTTTGGTGCATCATCCGCATCAAGTTCATCGGTAAAAGAGCGCTGACGAATATCACGCACTTCTAAAGGCAAATCTTCTACTGGAGTAAATCTTGAATACTCATTCACATTTCCAACTTCAAATGGCGCTTCCGTCGGCGGTTCATAAAGTATGCG
>CAZUYQ010000068.1:23830-26320 GCA_964624705.1 uncultured Polynucleobacter sp. | reverse complement strand
AGCTAAAAATTCTCGAACGCCAATGCGGTCGAGGCCGCTAAAAGAATCGGTGGAGGTTCGCGCATCATCGACTTTGTCAGCATAAACGCCAAGCGCAATTCCGCCTGCCGGTGCAAAGTCACGTGTGGACGGATCGCGAGCGAAAGCAACCACAGGATTCACTAGAACACGGCGTGACAATCCTGTGACACTAGTCAAACGACTGTACTCATCCAAAGGAATCAATGCCGAAAAATAGACGACCTCTGGGATAAATTGCGGTTGGGCAACAGTGATGGATTTACTGATCACTGAAAGGGTTAAACCTACTTCTTGGGCTAGAAGCGCATTACGCTCTGCAGCTGACATATTTTGCGCAGCGGCTGCTTCCATGACACTGCCAAAACTTGCTTCACTGAAGGTACCTTCCACTGGAATATAAAGGCGGTTACCAATAACACGGGTCGTGATAATACCACCAAGATAGGCTATTTCGCCGCTGCTTGAAGTTGGCGTTGGGATATTGCCCGAGGGGATCATGACTCCCGGTTGCTCTTTTACTTGTGTGTTCGCCTGGGGCTGATTGTCATGAGGCGCGGCTTCAATCACCGTTTTCCGGGTACAGCTGAGCGCAAAGATCGATGAAACCACGAGGCTCGTGATCATCATCGGACGATGCGAACTAGGTTTTCCTAAGCTAAAATTCGTGTGTGTTTTCCGCATTATAAATCCCTTTATCCCAAATAGCTTAATATTTGGCCAACTAGCCAAATCTATGAATAGCTATAGGTTGAGGGATATGGGAAGTCAAATAGATAACGCGCCAATTCGCATTAAATAATGGTCGAATTGGCGCGTTCAACATTTCTCTATGCTTTGGAGACCGGCGGCATGCCCATCTCGCTCGTAGTTATGCAGACTTACGGATGTTCGTCTTCGTCGCCGGTGCGCCCGACATTGCCGCCACGCATTGCTTAACCCAACCATGAGAGCTAGCAGATTTATACGCTGCAGGTGCGCCAGCCGACCATTCGTTTTCTGACGTAAAGCGGCGTGCTGTTTTCAGGCACTTTGCCAGGGTCCAAGCAGCTTTCTCTTTTTTGGGAGTAAGCGTATTTGCAGGTGCTGTCTTTTTCGGTTTAGCCTGTTCTTTCTTCTCGCCGCCTTCAGCTTTTTCTTTATTCTCTGCCATGGTTCAACTCCTTTGTACCAATTTGTGACAATTTCAGTTGGACGTCATCGTCCAGACCTTCTCCGTCATCGGCACAAAAGAGCGAGAACCTGAATAAACTCGTTTTGGTTTATTGATAAAAAACCGAAAATATCTATAAATAGACGCTATTTACCGTAATGAGATTGCGAATGCGCTTCAGCTCATCAACATCCGAAGCACTAAGTTCCTGATCGATTCTAACGACCGCCATGGCCTTACCGCCACGGCGATTGCGGCTCAGCTCAAAGGTTGCAATATTGATACCCTTGAAGCCGAGGAAATGTCCGAGATCACCGATTACGCCAGGTTTATCTTCATTCTCGACTAGAAGTATATGACCGTTTGGATCTGCTTCGAAGTAGAAATCATTTAAGAGCGACAATCGCGGCAGCATATCATCAAAGACAATGCCGCCTACTGTTACGGTTTCACCATCATCTCCGGTCAATCGGACTTTTAGAGCAGAGCGGTAACTATCAAAAGACGGCTCATCCTTTCCAACAACCTTAATGCCTAGTTTTGTAAAATGTGCTTCAGCGTTTACAAAGGACACGAAGTCATTTACTACACGTGACGCATAACCCTTCATAAAACTTAACCGCACTAGACTATGATCGAGCCCAGCTAAATCGCCGCGGTACATAAGCTCCACTTGACGTGGATTAAAACGAATAATCTGACCAGCTAATGAGCCAAGCTTTTCAGCAAGCACGGCATAAGCTTTGACCTTTGGATCGGTAATAATTCCAACTTGCGGCAGATTTACCGGGAAGTCCACCACTCCACCATCAAGCGCTTTAATCACTTGATCAAAGACAGTTTCACCGATTGCAATCTGTGCTTCTTCTGTTGAGGCACCGATATGCGGCGTACACCAAACATTCGATAATGCTAAAAGTTCTGGGTTTACTTTTGGCTCAGTTTCAAAAGTATCAACGCCAAGCCCAGCAATATGCCCGCTTTTTAATAACGGAATCATATCCTGCTCTTTATAAATGCCACCGCGCGCTGCGTTGACAACCCAACTGCCTTTCGGCATCAATTCCAGAATTTCGCGGGTAATCATGCCCTTGGTTTCTTTATTTAAGGGAACATGCATCGTCAGCACATCAACTTGCGCAGCCATTTCCTTTAGGCTCGACATCCTTCGCGCTGCGTTCTGTTCGAAAACTTGCGGTGAGATATACGGATCATAAGCCAGCACGTCCATATCGAAACCTCGTGCAAACTTAGCCACGCGGTGACCGACATTGCCGAGGCCGATAAAACCGATTTTCATAGTGCCCTCCGTTTAGCTG
>CAZUYQ010000068.1:11697-23820 GCA_964624705.1 uncultured Polynucleobacter sp. | reverse complement strand
GAGGCCGATAATTCCGATTCTTTTACCTTTCAGCTCACGCCCCGAAAAACGATGACGATCCCAACCGCCGTTCTTCACTGTAGCATGCGCTTGTGGAATATTGCGAAGCATCGCAAGCAGCAGCCCTAAGGTCAATTCGGCCGCGCTATTGGTATTCTTTCCTGGACAATTTATCACGAGGATACCGCGCTCAGTTGCGTAGAGAATATCGATGTTACCAACGCCCACCGCCGCTCTGGCGATGACCTTTAACTCAGGTGCAGCATCAATGACCTGCTTATCGACATCCGTTTCGCTGCGAGTCACCAAAACCTGACAGCTAGGAAGATGTTTAAGTAATGTCGCTCGATCACAGTCGGGAATATAGGTGACTGCTAAGCGAGGACTAGTTTGAAACGCAAGAAGCGCTGACTCATGCAGCGCTCCTGTAATAAGAATCTGAGACTTACTCACTGCTTTTGGCCTTTCTAAAAACAATATCAACAAGCACACAATATTGGCCAAAAGCGACCAATTGTCTACCTGCGAGACACCGTGGTCAGGCCCATAGCAACAGCAACGGCTTGACGCGCATCGTTTGTCACCTGAAGTCGCTGCAGCAACCGCCCGTTCTGGATCACGGTTACATTTGCCTTCGCACGATCCTGGCCCCAGTATTCGAAAACATTATCACCTGTTGGTTTCGCCTCATACCCCGAAACAAAAACCTTCATCGAATCTTTTTCTTTGGCTTTATCGTGTGTAGATGCCGTTAATTTAAGCTTTAAATGACTCCATGTTGGAACCGCCGGAACCTCCGCAAAGGTTCGCATGCGAACTTCGCAGCTCTGCTTATTAGCACCACACGGCGACTCATTCGCATTTTGAAGATAAAATCCCTGCATCGTAGTGTCCGAATATGCATCAACTCCCGTCAACCAAACGCGAGTACTCCCTTGTAAGGACATGCCGCCTGCCAAATGCCAGAACTCTGGTGAATTTTTAGGCAACCCAGCAACCCAGCGCCCACCCTGCTTAAACACTGCTACATTTTTACTCACATGATGTGAAAGGACATAGAGGATACCCCTTGCCGTTGCACGAGAATCACTTTGATAGTTTCGAAGAAACTCTTTCGCAGAGGTCGAATCTTCATCAACACTAGTAATTTGGATTAAGCCGCCACCATCGGAGCCAATCACCTTTGGCGGTTCCACCACAGAATTTAAACGCACCTTCCAGGGAGAGCTTTGTTCGACCTTTAAGCCGAGTTCTTTTGCACGCTGAACTAACGCAGGCAAAATAGCATTCTGTAGCAGCATTCCAGAACTCGATGGATTTACCTCAAACCAGATAGATTCGTGACTTGAGATAAACTTCAGCTGTTGCGTCTCAACTGTAGGCAGATTATTGGCAGTCTCAGTCGCATTCGCTTGAACAGGGGTGGTCATACTCTCAGACTTCACTGCAACTAAGGGTTCATTTGCGTCAGATTTCATCGCTAAATTTTTTTGAGCGTCAGAGCTAGCACTTGCTTCAGGTTTGGATGCGTCAGGCCGGGTCACGGCACTTGCATTTACAGCCGCCGCTCCACCTGGAAGCAATTGAACACTTGCGCGCAGTTCCATATCATTTTTATCGGCTTTCTCGGGTGGAACCGCAAAATTCTTAGTTGCATATAAAGTACTATTTGCACCTGTTTTAAAAATGGTAATGGGAACAGTGGAACCAAGTGGAACACGGATATAGCGACGCCATTCACCAAAACTATCGGTCGTTCCAACTTTCTTCCCAGCATTTTTTACAATAGCGCCAGCTACAGGTCGACCTGCTCCATCCACAGCACGCACTTCAAAATAGGCATATACCAGTTGAGGTGCGCCCCACATCGTCCAGGGCCGAAATTTTGCGACGGCAAATCCAGTGCCAGCAACGAGTAACGCAAACAGTACATAAGTAAACATCTTGCGCAGCGATCGATTCCGATGCCAGTGACTAAACTCAACATCTAATTGAGCGGTCTCTTTAGCCGCGTACCCTGCCATACTTGGCTTATGAGGGGACTTTAGCGCTACCGTACTTCGATGAATCGACGGGCGATCTTCAGCCGGGCGAAATGTTCCTAAGAACGAATCATCATCAAAAGGGTCATTATTCTCAAAAAGAGAATATGCCTCTTTGTATTGACGCTTCTTAACATTATTTTGACGCCAAATACCCATAGATTCACCCACTCCTGCAGTCTATAATGTTGGTAACACCAACTTATGAAGCAAATATGAAGCACCACACTCTATTTATATTTTATCTATGCATTTTTTTTACTGAAACGGGAAAGCTTTGCCGTGCAATGATTGCCCGTCCTATACGCCGTCGCTGGGAATTTATTGCAGCACTTTTTGTCGGCTTTTTGGCGCTTGCTCTGCCCTCATATGCCTGGGCTCAGATTGATCTACCGCCGGCTCCCTATGCCGTTCCACCGCCAAGGATTCCTGATTCTAGAAATCCTGTGCTTCTTCGTGAGCAAGAGCATGTGAAAGAGCGGGAGCAGCGTCGCGAAGAATCTAAGAATGTTCAGGAACAACGCAGTGAACAAAAACGCGAAGAAAAGGCCAAACAAGAACTTGTCGATCCCAGGCCGATGTTTGGATTCGCCGAAATCAACCTCGTATATCCTAAAATTCTGACAACAGGACAGCGCAAGAATTATACGGCGGACTTTGCAACGCAATTTAATGGCTGGATGAGACTCAATCTGGATAAACCTTCCAACAAAAATCAGGCCTGGATAGGCTTGAGAATTGCGCCCTTTTCAGGCTCAGGCATCCAACGTGATCACGCTGGCCGCTTTGCTCGCACTTATTTTGGGCCAGGCATTGGTATTGGCAATATTGATGGTAGAGAACCTGGAAATCAGGCACCCGATATGGGTTCGCGATCTGGATGGCTTCTATCGACTGGCGTTGCCGCGGTCTCAAGTCTCACGCGCAGTGATGAACCGCAAGATAGTGGTGCTTCAGACTTTACGTCGAACTCATGGGCGATAGATGCACCTGGTGTTTGGCTCGAGTACCGCTACATGCACGTATTTATGGGTGCCATGAGTGGAAATATCGTTTTTGGAACTCAATTGGCACAAGGCAAAACTTTCATCTATACCGGAATTGGATTAGCGGGTTGGCTTTAGCGCACACAAACCTGTAACGAGATCTTTCGAGCTTTTTTATATTTTCATCAATTTTCTTCTCAAGATATTCATACCTTTTCCGATGAACCTCGGCAGAAACTGCCCGGTGCTTTGTGGAGAAGGGAGAAGAAGAATGAGCTTTAAGCCCAATGCTCGAACATGGATGACTTTCGGAGTTGTATTTGCGTGGTATGCACATTCATGCCAAACAAACCAGTCTCAAAGCGAGCAACAATCATTTGAATTATCAAATGCAGTCGATTTAGAAACACCTTCTCCCTCTGGTAATATTGCCAAACGCAATGCCAAAAAGGAAAATCAGTTATCTATAGCGCATCCCAAAAAACCAGACGCGTGGTATACACGCAAATTGATTATGTCGTATGCACAACCGTCTCCCGCCCGGATTATCGAGTGCAAAGAAACAGTTGAAAGTGCTGCCGTTTCATCAAAGAACCTACGAGATTTAGATGAAGCCTCGCTATCCATTGGTAGTAAGGTTCAACAGAATAAAGCGCAGTATCATTGGTGTTTTTATCAACTCATGACGGATCTTGACCTAAGACTTGAACGTGACGGCAATATGCTCACAGAGAAATCTGAGGCATTCCTTTCGCGCATGCGTACATTATGGGTACTTGCGAAAGCACTCGACGCCAGTGGTGCAGACGAAAAGACCTATAATAATTATCTTCGCGTCCGTTATATGGAAATTTCACAACATCAATTTGGTCGCACAGTCGAAGTGATTGATCCCGATGCTCTGATGCAAACTGCCGGTAAATCCGGAAAAAAATCCGAAAATTACGAAGATCCAGAATAGTCACATCACTCGCAACGAAACTTGATTCTGCCTCACCCATCCTAAAGAATTCCTTAAAATGGCCGAACAGAAACTGTAAACCGCTGATCCAGGAGGAACGGCAAACGTGACTATGACGGTCCCCAAAAATTTACTTTATTTATTCTTGCTCGCAAGTTTTTTGCTTGCTATGACTTTGCCGTCTCAGAATACTTTTGCTCAATCACAGGCCCAGCAAAGCAACTCAGATTTCCAGCAACAACAAGGCCAAGATCAGGGTCAATCCCAAACACCATCTCGTCAGCAAAAAGCCAAAAGTCAAGGTCGAAGCCAACAAGCTAAGCAGCAGCAGCAAGGTCGAAAAAAAACAGCACGAGCACAAAAGACTTCTTCCAAACAATATGCGGCGAACGATGCCTTCCAGGAAACTCCCACTGCATCGAGCCGGCAGGTCAGACAATTTCATGAAGTCCTAAATGACCTACTGACGGAGTTCTCTTATGACGTCAAACAAGGGCAAATCAATGGACTGAAGAACGTTGCGATTCGTCGCGTTAGTGTGAGCGATGCTTTACCCTCAACTTATGAGCAATACGTCGAACTTCTCGTCAGTGAACGCGTTCGCGAAAATGCTCGGGTGCGCTTGATAAACTGTATACCCTGCAAATCAAAATCATCAACATTGATCGATGGGAAATTGATGATTTCGTCACCGATGACAAACCTCCAAAAGATGGACGAAGCCGCTCAGCAGCTTAATATTGAAAACTTTATGGACGTCATTCTCGTCTATCATACAACTCATATGGTTCTTGCATTCAACGTCTTTAATACGACAACTAAGGAAGAAGTTTGGTCGCGCACGTACAATAGTGAAACTTTGCGCAGTCGCTATCAAAAGCTTGCGGTCGATATGAATCAAATCGAGAAATCACGAGCAACCGACGAATACACACCTGAATACAAATTTTTACTCGGGATTGGTGGTAGCCAACTCCCCAATGTCGCCGGCGAAGATCGAGATAAATCCTTTATCGGAATTCATGTAAGAGCTGCAGAAAAATTTAATAATCGACGCACGGACTTCGGTCTCCTAACTTCATTTTGGCTCAACACATCCTCTTTTCTGAAGAGTTATCCAAGCGAAGGAACAGAGGAAACCTCAACCACTACAACTTATTCCGGTAGCGCGAGACCGGTGGCATACAAATACGTACTTGGTCTTCATGCGCTCTATGCTCGCAACTTTGTGGGAGAGATCGAATCCTACGATCGTGTCAGACATGGCCTGCATATTGGCATCGGCGGAATAATTTCTACTGGATATCTCGCACCCTCGGTCCGTTTCGGCTGGGATGGATACTTTGGTCGTAGGTGGGTATTGAGTGTTCAAGGCCACTATATTACTGAAAGTACGATCTTAGTTGGGAGCGAGTATCAAAAGGCGAAGGGAGGGATCGGTGCTGATCTTGCGCTATCTTTCAATCTCTAATTCGCCCTCTCAGTCGGCGTGGACGCTATCCCTCTTGGTAGTGACGACACTGTGCGGCTGCGTTTCTTATTCGCAGAGAGATGCGGGGGCAGAACTAAATCAGGGTAGTATTGCTTATCCATTTGTCGATGAATCGCGCCCGCTCGGCAAAAATAATCGCAAAGAGAAATTTGTTATTCGTTCTGCGGTCGGTGCTGCGGAGTACGCTGTTGAGATTCCAGATGGCGGAAACGGCTACGATATTCAGATTCCATTAGCTGGAATGAATCCTCAGGTATCAAATGATGCCTTAGCAGTAGGTGCAAAGAACGGCAAAGTCCCCAATCCAGTTGCAACTGACAAAGAACTGGTTACTGCCTTACCTTCTCTCGCAAAAAGCAATCCGAATGAGATCGCAACGATGGATGCTGCCTTGGGTGTTGGGTCTCCTGAAGGCCCTATTCAATCCCCTAGCTACACCATGGGAATCGCAAAAGTAAATCAATACTACCGCGAACGCAATTATGAAGTAGCTCTGATGGAGCTCAATAATATTCTTTCCTTTTATCCTAATAGCCCCAAACTATTAAAGATGAAAGGAACACTGCTCATCAAAACCGGTAACCATGAATTGGCGATGCGCTCCTGGCAGCGAGCACTGGATCTTGCGCCCAGCGATGCAAATCTCGGACGTGCTGTCAAAAGACTTCAAGAGCGAATGGTTGCAAGCCAACCACAGAAGCAAGCACCAGCAAGTTCTAAAGACATCGATGATTCGCTATTATCGCCCGAAGTAAGTCCGTTAGCGCATTGATGCTGAGCCATCATACTATGCCACAATACTTATACAGGCGTTACATGAGGTTTTTGCGTTTTCTGCACGCCTGACAGACTGCGCCAACTTTGATTGTTCTTGTAGTTTTTCAGCATCAATGTCATTCCACTGACCGCAATACATTTCGTAGGGCGTACCACCCTTGTGGCGGTTGTGAGGAACTACACGATTATATTGATCGACATAAAAATGAATATTATCGATCAATTGTTCAAATCCACAAAAATCGTTGCAACGTAGAAAATTACTTTTGAGTGAGCGAAAAAACACTTCCGATCCTGCATTGGAAAATCGTATATCTACTCTGGCTATGGCCTGTTCAAAATTCTCCTGTGACAGGAGGAAATCTCTAACAACTTTATTCTTGTTTTCTGATCCTCCATCAGAAAGCAGAATGGTCGATAGCTGAATATCTCTTTGGGATTGTTGAACTGCCATTTTTAAAGTAGCAACCGTATTTAAACTACTAATGTTAGTGGTGATGTTAACGGCTAGCACGAAACATGAAAAATTGTCGATTACTGCTTGAATGTAGGCTTTTTTACCTGGAGCATATTCCCATTCCGATACGTCTACGTGCCAGATTTGATTAATTGCATATGCCCGGATTCCAGTTTTGTATGGTTTTTTCTTACGAACAAGCGGGCGACGCCAGTTATTCTCGTGAATATATTTGTACCAGGTATGACGAGCGCTGAAGAGATCTCCTGTTCGCTTTGCATGAAGTGACAAAGCTGAAATGCTAAAGTGGGCAAACATCGGATTAGTGATAAAGTTTTTCATAGTCTCGATTTCTTGAATCGTCAATTGATTGGGGTAGCGATTTGGGCATTTCTCGACAGATTTTTTTGCCAATGAGCATTGCCGATGGTCACGTCGCCACTGCTTGTATCTCGTCCGCGATAAACCAATCATGGCATTCGTCTCGGCAATTCCGAGCAAAGGAGCTTGTTCAAAAATAATCTTGAGTATGCGATCTTGAGTTTCTGGTTCTTTAATAGATCGCCATTCAATTTTGCGGTTCAACACATCATCGATTTGATCACGAACACCTTGAATGGCTTCGAGTTTTGCAATCTTTTCCTCGAGTTTTCGGATACGCACTAAATCCTCAACTCGACTGTTCTCTGCATAAGAAGCATTGCTTGCAATCTCAGGCACACCGTAACGGATCCAATTGTAAGCCGTCTTTCTCGGAATCTTTAAGTCCGGAAAAAGATCAATATTTCCGGTTTTTGCAATGCCGACTTTTACCCAATCGGGATAATGCCTTTTAAACCCCATGTTACGCGCCATAAAGCCTCGCAAAGGACCTTATACCGCGAGTTGACGAACGGGTTAATCCATTGATTTTTTTAAATATTTGGCACTTGCCAAAAGTGGTTAGAGCCATGGATTCACATGGCTCCGGTCCGGGGTTCGACTCCTGCGACCTCCACCAATGATAGCGGTAACGTGTGATTTGTTTTTGCTTTCGCCAGATAAAGCCGCGCCTTTGTCATTTCGCGGCTAAAATACAGCGCGTATGGCGCCTGGTCATGCTGCTGGGAAGGTAAACTCCCCATTGCGACTAGTACACCCATAAGCCCAACTCTCCATCCGTCGCGACCAGTCCGACAGCATTTCCCATGGACTATTAGCACGTTTATGCGTGCTCAGTTCAAACTTAAAAATGGCAAATTACCACCCATGTCTTCTAGCTTTCCTCCGCGAGAGATTCCATCTTCATATCCCAGTTGACCTCTATAATTGGATCCCCAACACTTCACTTGATTGTTTATGAGAGTCGCACAACTATGCGAGGAAAACGACCCACCATTGAGAGACTTCACAGGCAAGCCCAAATCTACTTCCGGTAAATTGCTGCCCATTTGACTTGGCAACTGTCCCCTAGAGTTTTGGTCACCAAGGCCCAGTTGTCCGTTAAAATTCTCACCCCAACATTTAAGCTTACCTTGAGCACTTAAAACGCAGGTGTGACCCTGGTGTGCACGGATATCGACAATCTTATCCAAACCAACATTGACTTCAGGCAAATACTCGCCCATTGACTGAGGAGTATCGCCATAGCTTTCGCGAGTGTTTCCAACACCGAGTGCTCCACGAAAATTGTCGCCCCAACACTTGACGTGATCCTTATTGTCTTTTTCATAAAGAACGCAACTATGAGAACCACCCGATGTCAATTTACGAATTTTGATCGCCACGCCAGGTGCCTCCAAAGCAATCGGTGAAATATGATCGAGATTAGCGGTAGCAGGCGTATGACCCAAAGAGTCTTTATTTTGCTGACCGAGTACACCACGGTCTCCCTTGCCAACACATCTGATTCCATCATCAAACTGATAACAAAAATAATTGATTCCCGCCTCAATGGCTCTAATCGGTTTTTGCGTCTGAATGAAAGAAAGTTTATCTCCCATCTGTCCAGGTCTACCGCCACGATCGTCTGTATCGCCTAATCCTAGCTCCCCCCAGGAATTCGCGCCCCAACACTTCGCTTTTCCTTCGGCACTCAATGCGCAGACGCTGATGAAACCGCAGGTAAGACTCTTTGCCCGAAAATCTGTGCCCAGATCTGTATAGGCAAGAAGCTCACCAAACTCAGTTGTTGGCCCCTCAAAATCTCCATGTCCAAGAGAGCCACTGAAATTGTTACCCCAACATTTCACTTTACCTTCGACGCTCGCCGCACAACTGAATCCCCATCCTTGACACATATCTGCGACTTTAAAGTTAGTGCCCAGATTTGCCACCGGCAACGCAGCACCCATAGATCCCGGATAGAAACCGTAATCATAATTATCGCCGGTACCTAGTTCAAAGTTTTGGTTACTACCCCAACACTTTAATTCGCCATCACTGGAAAGTCCGCAACTGGATTCATAGCCAGTCAAAATTTTGGCTATTTTGAATTCAGCTTGAGCCATTGGAGCAAAAACGAACAAACCCATGATGAAACCACAAAAAAGACACTTCTTAAGCATTTTCATAAAAATTCCCCAAAGACAGGCGAACAAAATTATTATTCTTAGACAAAGCATATCAGTGGAACATCTCATTTTCAACGGAGTCACTTTGTGAGTATAATTATGCCAAGACTTCTTAAGTTTCGTCCTTCTCATTGGAGATAATCTATGAGTATTTTTCGTCGAATTTCTTTTATTGCGGGGTCGATCTTACTTATAAGCTTGTTAGACATACCGGCCCTTGCAGATTCACCAGAACAGATCACCGCACAGAACATCTATCGTCGTCTTACTGGTTTTCAGCTTTCCTTAACCGATTCTAAGATTGTCACCATGGCAGATCTTATTAAAAAAGGTGACACCAAAGCCGCTGCATTGATTGCGACGGAAGATCCGAAATTTCTTTCTGGAACCATCATTCCACTGGCTGCGAAACTTGGAAGTTTTGAAGCTACCTCATTTGCACCGTTCAATGATTTTCAAGCACTTTTTGTCGGTATTACAAGAGACAACTTAGATGCACGCGAGCTGCTAACCGCAAACTACGCTTATCAGTTTAGTGGCGCTCCGCCGCGATCTCGTAACGATAACCAAAACTATGCGCAGTATGATTTCGTTCCATCAAAATTGAACTCGACTGAACTGGTAAAGGTAAGTCCTCAATGGCCCAATCAACCTGAGCGAGATGTGGCCGGTTTATTAACGACTCGTGGTTGGGCAGAAGCTCACTACAATGGTGGAACAAACCGCCGTGCAGTAGAACGAACCTTCAATATGTTCCTATGTTCACCCATAGAACAATGGCGTGATGTTACAGTAGACCCATTTTATATTGGGCGCGACGTAGACCGTTATCCCAGCGGCGATCCTTCAACCTTTCAATCCACCTGCCGTGGTTGCCACGGATCCATGGATGCACTTCGCCCGGCATTTGCTCACTTTGATTTCGTAAATAGCAAAATGATTTACATGGGAAGTTACAGCGTCGCTCCTAAGTTTAATATTCATAACACCGTCTTTCCGCAAGGCTACGCTGTTGCAAATGATGATTGGTTCAACAAGACGGTCGAAAGCTATGATCAACACTTTGGTTGGCATGGAACTGTGGAAGGGTCTGGTATTCGCGAATTTGGAGCGATGATTGCCAATTCAGAAGCATTTAAAAAATGCTTTGCAAACCGTGCATATACTGCGATCTGTCGTCGTGACGCGAGCCTTTCTGAAAACGTCTTGATTGCTCAATTGGCCGATGACTTTGAAAAAGACAACTACTCCATCAAAGCGCTTTTCGCAAACACAGCTGCAAAAGTGGATTGTTTCTGAATCACGGTTCAACGCTTCAGCGAAGCAAATTTAACAAGGATATGCTATGAACTTACGGACAAAAACAAAAATATTAGTTATTGCGATCACTCTAGCTACCACTTCGCAAATCGCAAGTTCTGCGACGGAGATTGCCCTCAAAAATTTTGCGCAGATTTATCAAGGTTTAGTCATTAGTTTTGGTTTTGAAACCGTTCCTGTTGAACTAAAAGAAACTTTTGTGTTGTTGAAGTCAAGACTGCCGCAATCGGGAAGAATCGAAGACATGAACAGCGCGGTGCCGGCAGCGCATTTGACACTGACTCATAAGGCCTGCCAGTTTTTTGTTCGAGAGGAATCAGCAAAACCCGCAGCTAAACGTCTGGCGTTCGGCCCCGTCGATTTTTCCATTCCTGTTTCAGATGTTAAACCTGCACTCCTTCTAACTGCTTCTGCCAATGTTGGTAAGCTTCTACTCACTGAGCCACTCACAGCAAGTCAACAATCAATCGTCGTAGAGCACATGCAGAAATTAATCCCTATTCTTAAAGATAGCCCTAATGCGACTGTTTTACTTATGACAGAAGTATGCGCCGCTGTTGGATCAAGTTTAGGTGCGTTGGTTATTTAGTTGCGATCTTAAATTTTGCCAAACCAAGGGATAAATTATTTATGAAAAAAAAATCCTCACAAAATAGCAATGTTCTAAATCTTCCTCCTGGCCATAAAAAACTAACCACTCGTCGCGACTTCCTAAGCCATGCGACCGGTGCATTTGCTGCGACAGCTTTTGCCCCTTCTATCTGGTCTATTCTGATGGGAAGAGCGATTGCTGCTGGTGCAACTGGAACAGGCAATATACCGTTTCTTGTTTTTGATCTTGCTGGTGGTGCGGGATTGCCAGGAAGCTTCTTGGTAGGTGGAAACAACGCTGGACAAATCGATCTTTTGCCAAGTTACAACCGTCTTGGATGGAATCCCGGCAAGGATAAAATCGATAGTCAATTTGGTCTACCCATGAACGCGACATCCAGCGCACTATTCGCTCAACTTGTCGTACGCGCCAGCCCCGAAGCAAGATCAAAATTGCGACTCGGATCATTCTGTCATAGAGGAATAGACGATTCGTTTATAAATCCCCTTTCTGCAGCGCAGCTTATCGCTAGCGCTTCAAGTCCTGCTCAGTTTCTGAGTCGGATTATTGGCACCGGTACTGAATTTTCGGGGGGCAGAAGTAAATGTGCAGACGAGAATATCGCCATGAAGGCCCTCAATATAACCTCGCTCACGGATTTTATCGACTCGGTGGGTTATGGTCGGACTTTTGTTGGGCTACCTGACGGTGTTGGTGGAGAAGTGTCGAGAAGCATCTTAGATCTGTCACGCGATCAGATCAAAGATTTGCAGAGATTCAGCAACGGTGAGCAACTTGGCCAACTTTCGAACCCTGCTTACGAAGTACTGACCAAGCAAAGTGATTCTTCCATATTCGATCCGCGACGCGACCCGGCCGCTAGTGCTATCTATCAGTTGCAGCCAGATTCTGATCCAAAGGCAGAAAGCACCGTCAACGCTACG
>CAZUYQ010000068.1:2431-11582 GCA_964624705.1 uncultured Polynucleobacter sp. | reverse complement strand
TCACGATCGGCGGATGTGATTATCACGACAACACATCTACCACCGGTGATGCCGTCGATGGAAATATCGGCGCTCAGATCGGTAGAGCCGTGGAACTAGCATATCGCCTTAAAAAGAAATTTTTCTTTCAAGTGATTACCGATGGCGGTGTCAGCGCAGAGGTGAACACCCGCAAATGGAATTCCGATGATGGTGTAAAATCCATGACGATCATAGGTTACTTTGATCCTGAAGTCGCACCGACTCAACGTCGCGTTCAGGTAGGAGCCTTCACCAGCGGTCAAGGAGCGGACCTTAAAACCTTGTTAGGTGATCAGACACTAGGAGTGGGGCACGCCGTATTTGCAAATTACTTGAGCCTTACTGGTCAACTTGCAGACTTCAATAAATACGTTAAGACTTCACCTATTAATAGTGGCAATCTCGATAGTGTTTTGATCTTTTAATGGAATCGTACGAAAGGCTTTCTTCCATGTACTTTTGCAGCACCAAAAAAATCGGTTCCGTTGTACTTTTATCCGCGAGCACGGCATTAGCAATTGCTATCGGATGCTCTCGTCAAGAGTCCACAGCTCGTCTTCAAGCAAATAATTCAGACACGAATCTTGTGACTTCTGAAGTTTGCAAAAGTGGATTAGACGCGTTTAAGACAACGCTTCACCCCTTACTGCGTGCCAACTGTGTCTCATGTCATACGCCCGAAGGAACCGGACCTGTCCATGGACCTTCACACTCTGTGGCCGATCCAGAAGCTTCCTATCGTTTGGTTTTAAAGTACCTGAATCCAAGCAAACTGGAAAATTCGCGCATCGTCACCAAAGGCGGCAATATGCATTGCCTCGATGACTATGATGTAGATTGTAAGACAACAAGCGCCGACATTTTACCCTTAGTAAAAAATTGGTGGGATCAAGGCGAAAAACTCTGCCCCCATGATCTACCAATCCAAAGTAAAGATCTGTCATTACCAAATCCCCTTCCTGACAAAACCGGCGGATTTGCCAAAATGCGTCTCAAGCTTCAAGACATTGCGCCTGAGTACGCCGGATTATTCTTTGAGTTTGAGATTCAACGAGGAGCACCAGCGACTCCGGAACATCCAGGAAACTATTTAATTCAGCGTCCAAGATTTTTTTCAAATAACGGGAACTGGCGCGTCACAGGACTTCAGTTTGGTTTGAATGGCGAGATCCAGCCAAGCGCCAATGTCTATTTAACTTTAAACTCGTTAGTTACAGAGAACAAAGTAACCCCATCTGACGCTGCAATTTGGCCGGAAGTTGTAGGGTCTGTTCAATCCGCCATTGTCTTAGAAACCGCTCAAGCCACAGATCTTATACATGTGAGGTTTGGTGACATCAGTAAAACAACCGATCAAATCGAATGCCACGATCTCGAAATGTTCACGACAAGTGTCAAACCTAAAATGGATCAATCGGGATGCCAATACTGCCATGGCGGTCACCCTGACAATCCAGAAGGAACTGCTGCTGCTAAAGAACGTCTAAGCTTGGATGGTAACGATGAATTTATCTGTAAGCAATTCGCACGTCATGGTAACAAGAAATCCCCTATGTTCGCACCGATTCTTTGGTTCCCGATGCACGGCGCCCCTTCACATCCATTAGTCATACCGTTTCCAGAAGCGGTGTTACCAGAGTGGGGCGATTGGTTAGCGCGAGGGAGCCAATAAAAACAGGTTAAACGATTTTCCCCACTTATGTCGGCTGGGATTTCACCAACACATGGTACATGCCCGCGAATGGTTTCGCGCGCCTCCGCTGGTCGCGTTAAGATCTCATGGGATGTTAAGTCTGAAGCTTAGGTTGATGAGGCGGTAATTCGAGAGGTGGTGCGCAGTAGTCCCCACCACCTCGTGTTATTTCGGGACCTGGGAACACGGTGAATCGGTATAGAATCTCGTTTAATCCACCCAACAAGCGCAGCCACGAGCTGGGCGTTCATCAGTGATAGGTCTTCTGGAAAAATTGCCACCATTCTTATTGTATACAGCTTTGAGATCATCGAATGCTGGTAAGGCTCGAGGATTGAAAAAGTAAGGCTCACCCTCTACTTCGCCGTAGAAGTATGCGTCTGTAATATTATTACTTAGCGCTTCCGCAGACATAGCTTTTACACGGTAATAGACTTGATCAACTGTCGCCAATCGACCGCCTAATTTTGCACACTGCTGGACACACTGTAGCGGATTGCAACCGTCATTTCCGCATTTGGTAGGTTTTCCGTTCAACAAGAGATGCAATCCAGTTCTTGGTCCTGGTTTTACCTGACACTCGGGTGCTTCTTTTTGTAAAACAGTTCTCGTATCGTTTTTATCTACAAGGTCGCCATTCTGACAAGTCCGGTTTTCCCAGGGGCTGTAACTCCAAGATTTACATGACATGGATTGAGTGTTACTCGCTACAGAAGTACCAGTTGAAGCAAAGAAGGATGAGCTATTTTTCGAATCTACAAGTTTGATAGTACCAGTTATTCCTGTACCACCAACTTTAACGGTGACATTCTGAGATTGGCTTGACTTAAGATCGAGATTTTTGCCACCAAAATTCAGTTTTACTTCTGTCAAACCTGAAGAAGGTAACAAGGCCACAGTATAGGTTAGGACATCTTCACTAATCTGTGCACTGCACTTTAAATTCTGAGTGGCGTGAGCATCTGCCCCTATTTGTGCGATACATTGATTGAATGACTCGACTGTTTTTGGGCCTAGTTTGGCAAGATTTTCATTCACTGCATTAAAGTATTTCTCGTCTTTTTCGTAGTCGGAGCAAACATGAGAATAGACATCATCGACAAAGAGCTTGTAATTTGACTCACTTTTGCAACGATCTTTATGTTTGTTTTGATCGTGGCTCCCAGATAAATTGAAAGAGCGAGCACCGATTTTTGCGCCTGATGAGCTTGATGAACCTGAGTTTTCACATTCCGAAGATTTTTCATCTGCAATATTGATCTGATTTTTCTTATAGTCCTTACAGAATGAGAAACTCTCTAGCATAGTGCGATTAGTGGATTCAGAACGTACTGATGAATCCTGTAAAAGCACCTTTGTACATGTCTCATATGCAGCTAATTTCGCTTCGTTGTCGCCAATGTCCAGGACTTTAGAGCTATTCGTCTTATGCCCACATCCACTTTGGATAAGTAAAGCCCCGACGCTCCACCCGCTTATTCGGCGGAGGTGCTGCGGTAGCCAACCTTCAGCCCTCATCACCAACGTAAATCGCTTCAAACATTTTTGCATAAACGTCAACGCCACTGGGTCAAGTTCGGCAATTTTACGCTGAACCTTCCGTGCTGCAGTTGCAGTTGCATCGCAGACCCGATTTTTTAAAGTGAAAGACTCTCACTTCTATCCGAATTGGCCGATTTTGAGCTTTGCTTCATCTCCAGCTCTTTACCCGGCAGCGTCCACGTCAAAGCCACCGGAACTCCAGCTAATGTTGGCGGCAAGAAGGCAACTTTAATTCCCAACGGCGTCAAGATCGCTTTTGCAAGCTCAAGATGATAACTCTGACTTCGGCCTGGGCCGGCGTCCGCAATATCAGCGGCAGGTTGTGGCAGTGATAAGATCACTGTTCCATGATCGTGAAATCTTTTTTGCCTGAGGACAATTGGCAGCGAAATTGCAGAAACCGTCACGTCAGAAAGCAGCGACATGTATAGATGAAACATTCCGCTGACTAAAGCCACTTTTGCTACCGAAGGATAGGTCTCTTCAGGTGCTCCGACCGTTGGGAGTTTTTCAAAAGACAATGTCGCATACCGGGTATCCGCGGCCACGAGACGCTGCGCTGCGATAAGACAACTGACCCAGTCACATGTCCTTTCACGCTGCTCATCACGCATTGCGAGACCATGCCAAAGAGCTGCGACTTGGACACCAGATTCAAGCTCTGAAAGAACTTGCCTCGCAAGCATCGCCATATGCAGAGATTGATCCAGAGTGGCACTCGTAAGTTCACCTAAAGAATCGAGCTCATCATCTAACTTTGTCTTACCCGGTCGTATGCTCGCAGTTTCAGATAAACTTCTAAAAAACTTTCGTGCACCGCGTTCACGGTGAGATTCATCTGCCACGCCGGCTTTCCAGCGACTATAGAACTCATGCAATTCTTTGCTGTGTTTTGCCAGGCCCGACGAAGAAACATCAAAAATATTCTCACATAACTCTCTGACATCTTCCATTTTACTTAGGAAATTTTGGGTTGAATGCTGAAGCTGTTCTTTGAGACTTGCTAAATCTGCCATTCCAGACAAGCGTTCTTGAAGCTCTGAAATTTCGCGGTCGCGCTGCACCGCACCCATCGATAGCTGATCTTGCCGCTCTCGCAATAACCGCACCTGAGTTTGTTTTTGGTCAAGAATACGGTCGATCATCGCCTGCATTTGAGTGGAAATACCAAACCATTGGTTTCCTCGCTCAGCAATTTTCAAATCTCGCAACGCTCCTGTTGAGCATTTCTTTTGGATCCACTCACGCAAACGTTCGCGTAGTTCAAGATCCCTTCTTGCAATGATACCCTCTTGTACCAATGCCACAGTCAGCGCTAGGCCACAAAAAACATAGAGCCACCAAAACGCTGAACTTCTTGACTCAAGGCTATACCGCATAAAATTTGGTAAAATGCGACTCAACCAACCCGAAACACGAATGGTCGCCAATGATTCGCCGGTAGCATCGGCGCCATCGCTCCAAACAAGTCCCCGACTTGAAGATTCAAATAAACTAAAATTTCCACGTCCAACTAATGCCGCTAAACTTGGATGTGCAGAAAGCCATGCCTGATCTAAAACCACATGAGCTACAAGTTGATACTGCTTGCTACCCACAACCTTAGGTATGCGTACACTGAGCGTAGGGGCACCATCAACATCTCGGTGCCAAAACAGTGTCGGCTTCACAGCCTCCTCACTACGACAACCCGTCAGCATTGACCGGTCCGAAGTTGGCACTCTTGCTAATAAATTACAGTCGCCATCCATCAACTCCATCTGCGAAACTTCACCAGCTCGCAAATAATTCTGCAAGGTCTGCCCCACCGTATTGATATTCTTCATCTCAATATTTTGTTGCATGGCTTGATCGTTAACGGCTTGCCAAGCACCATTCACGAGCCGTGCCCTCGTTTGACCGAGAACCTCCGTAAACAATGCACGACCGTGCACAAGCCAGGCGATTCTGTTTGCAATATGCTGTTCAAAGAATGTAACAACGCCCAGCAATACAAAGAACAAAAGTCCGATGCGCATAGATCGAAGCACTATGGTGACCTCCACTTCCAAACCGGACGCTAGCCTTGAAATGCCATCGAGCTTAGCGCCAAGGGGAGATTAAATATAAAAATGATGATTCTCTAATAGAATTCTAGGCGATTTCATATGCCATCGCTACATAATTTTTATGAGAATTTTTGCATCGGATTCTTCAGCCCTGCTCTTGAACGAACTCCACGAGGATACCACCCGTAGACTCGGGGTGAACAAAGGCAATCCGAGTATGGTGCGCACCGTTACGTGGAATCGCATCTATCATGCGTACACCGCGCTTGATAACGCTTGCAATGGCTGCCTCGACATTATCGACTGATAAAGCAATATGATGGATGCCTGCACCTTTTTTTGCTAAGAATTTCTCAATAGGACTATCCGTTGACCCGTCAGCCGCGCTCAACAACTCGAGGCGTGAGTCCCCCGCGACTGATCCATTTGCCGACCGAAACATCGAGGTCATCGTTTGTTGTTCTCGGACAAGTTCGTCGCCTAAAAAGCCCAGGCCAAGTACTTCACCAAAAAACCAACGACATTTTTCTGTATCCTTTGCAGCAAGGCCGAGATGGTTGATGCCTAGCACCTTGAATCCAGTCATAGAGTTTGTCTCCCGCTGCATGCTTGATTGATACAAAAAAAGCCCCTGCCAAAGCAGGAGCTCTCATTTTCACAAATTTAACTGCCAAACGCTAGGACTATGCTGTGGGACCATGCAGTCCTAAGGACAGTTGAGACTCTTAGTCAACCTTGATGCTTGCGCGATCGAGGATGTCCTTAAGCTCTTTCTTTTGCTGTGGTTTAAGCAGCTTGCTATCAAAAAGTTCGCTCAAGGAATCACGAGCATTAGATGTAATGTTTGTGAACTCGTTGTCTTTCAAGTCTTTGAAACGATTCATCATACGACCAAAAACTTCGTCGCGGTCGATATCAGCACCGGTGGACCATTTGCCTTTACGCATAGCGTTTGTTGCTAAAGCAACCACGCGGCTAAAACGTGCGCCATCGGTTCCGCTACGACGAGACTTACCTGCACGGCCTTTTGCACGCAATTTGGTAAGAAGCTCATCGTAAGTAAATGCGAAATTGCTTTCCACTTCACGAAGACCCAGCGGGGTATCTTGAACGGATGACCAAATTATATTAAGTGTGTCACCCGGACGTAATTCAACATTTGCCATTAGAAAGCCTCCCACATTATAAAAATATAAAATACTGAACAACGCGTTATTTAATAATGACGCCTTAATAAGTCAAGTAGTTTTTACCTAATGATGTATGATTTGTTGTAACAGTACACTATTTGTTACTAGTTTTGGTTCATCATGCGATTTTTTTTGCATCCACTCACAAAATTATGGCAGGGTCACATTATGCCAATAATAATAGTGCGTTTCGCTTATTTTACCGGGATATTATTTAAAATCTATAGGATGGGCTTTCAATGATAAACGCAGCTGGCCGCTTCAAGGGCCTAGTGATGTTAACCATGTTGCTTTTAATTGCCACTCGCCTCACCTGGCTGCAAACCAGTGATATTAAACTAGATATCTCAGCCACGTTTTACCGCACAGGCCTGTGGTTTAATCAATATGCAAGGTCGTCGTGTCCGATTGCCCCGGAATCCACCTTCCCGCTTCCGGCCGAAATGGCAGTCCGCTCGGATGCAACCCCACCTCCCCCCACCAGTGGCCAGCTTTCGCCAGGTTTAGCCAGTATCATGATGGCTCGCTGTCACTTCGTCCGCCTCGATGTTGACGACTTTAGTCGCTGGAACCCCTGGACGTTTATGGCGACTGCTCTGTTCTCGGCTTTATTTACACGCTTGATTGCTAGCTCCTGGACCGCCGGACTCCTGGCAGCGGTTGCAGTACTAAGCAGAGGAACGGTTCAAGGGCGGGCCACTCTAGCCGCCGCAGAACCCTTTGCAATGGCTCTCGTCTGCGGAGCATCCTGCTTTGGAGCCCTATTCCTCAGGTCATTGTGGACAGGATGGTTTGTCGTTGCCGTCAGCATGTGGTGTGCGAGCGTACTTTTCGTACCGAGCCTCTGGATCTCGCTCGTTCTTTGGAATCTGCTTATCGCTTGTTGCCTCTTTCATTCCACTCGTTACAAGGGGAACCGAAACTGGGAAATTAAGCCTCTTTCAAGCTTGTCTGTACCCGATACGTCCTCCGCAAGATCGCCAAAATTTTGGTGCTGCGCTTTAGGTCTTAGTGGCACAATCTCTTTTGCTGTCTTATGCGTCATTCAAACCTGGATGCCGAACTCCTTAGAAGACGTCCATATGCTTGCAAGATCAACTCTCCGTGGACATATTTTTAAAGAATGGTACGCGTCCCTGCCTCTTTCTCTGGATCAAGCCAAGCTTTATATCCATGACGTAGATCTTCACGCCTTAGCGGCGTTAGTTTTTCTTATGGCTCACCCCTCATCGCGAGGGAGACTTGGAAAAACCAGTCGTGCAGCCGCTCTGGCTTTTTTTACTGTGATTATAGTGCAAATATTCGGCAGTTTATTTATCGAAGGCATCGGCGCAGTAACTATGTCGGGCCTTCCCGCCCATGTGATACCATCAGCCCGAAGTTTAGAACCCTTGCTTATTGCGTGGGGAACTGCTTCTTTTTGGCGCATTCTCGACAGTATTACCGGATACCGTCTTTCCTCATCTGGCTGGTCCATTCGAGGTCATGCTACGATAAACGGGTAAGCCGCCAACGACTTTCAATTTTTATTTCGGAGAACAACATGACTTGCCCTGGGATTCATCGATCAGTTTTTGGTGCCATGTCTCGACTCGCTCTTCCGCTGATCAGCATAATTTCTTCGTGCACGCACACATCTCCTATTAAAAAGAAGGAACCCGTTGAAGAAATCAAACCAGCTGTGGTAGCTCCGGCACCTGTGGCTCCAGCCGTCATTGAGACAAAACCTGCAGAACCAGTTCTTCCTCCAGGTCCAAGCTCCACAGTTCCACCTGACTGCCAATCCGTTCGCGGCTTTCCAAATGATGAACCGGTATTTGTAAAATCTGCGGGGGCTGTCCTTACCCGCATTGCATCACCATGCGATTTAGCGGACGGCACCAAAGGCCACTCCCCTACTGGCGGATGGATGGCGATGGGTTTTCCCTGCACGGGTGGCGAAGGGCGTATTGATTGGAAAGGAACAAACTATAACGTTCCTAAGATGGTTTCATTCTTGCTTGATACAAGCTGTCCTATGGCTAATAACAACCCCACTCGCCTAACGACTCTTGTAAGAGACGAAGTCGGCGTGAATCACTCCGCACCGATGATTGCCTATAATCCATTCGTAGTTCAGTACTGGGAAATCCCTGGGACAGACGAGGCTGATGCCACTTTTGCCGTCGAGTTAAGAAATGTTAAAACCATGTCCCATACCTGGGGGCCGTTTATAAAAATGAAACCACTTAAAGTTTTTTTAGTCGGCAGAGAAAACGCTTGGGTTCCTGGCAACAACATGTACGCTGTCGAGGCAGAATTGAATTGGGCTAGTAAAAATCGATTTACGATGAAAGTACTTAACGCTCGAGTGCTCAAAGGCGACGAATTCGTCGCTGTTAAAGCACGCTGCGAAGCATTACGTCCTGAGCGTGAGTGTGGAAAGGTTTTCTAGAATGTCAAACGAAGCGTCGCCAGTTGGTTCTACTCCTTGGGGTAGCGGAGCGACCCAGCATTTCTTTAATTTAACTCCGGATCATATTTTACGAGCGGTCGAAGCTTCTGGACTCCGGTGCACTGGTCGCTGTCTTCCACTCAATAGTATGGAAAACCGTGTTTACGAAGTCGAACTAGATCTCGATGATCCAAGTGCTATTCGCAATCCATCCGACCGCTTT
>CAZUYQ010000068.1:0-2421 GCA_964624705.1 uncultured Polynucleobacter sp. | reverse complement strand
AAAATTTTATCGTCCAGGTCGTTGGGCGAAAGAACAAATTCAAGACGAGCATAATTTTTTGTTTGATCTTGAAGAAGCAGATATTCCAGTCGTAGCCCCAAAGCGCAATGACGACGGTGTGTCGGTTTATTTGTTTGAAGAACTGCAGCTCCTCTATTGTATTTTCCCAAAGATCGGCGGCAGATCCCCGGATGAGTTAGATGACGAACAGTCCGAACGAATTGGCCGTCTGCTTGCTCGTATGCACGGCATAGGCGCCTTAAAAGATGCCCCGCACCGGGTTCGTCTAAATACTCAAACATACGGCATTGATAATCTAAAATGGCTCGTCGACAGCGGCACCCTTCCCCTGGAAGAACGTAGCCGCTACAGCCGCGTGGTCGAAAATATTTGTCGTCTCAGTGAACCCTGGTTTCTCGCTACCAAGTCTCAACGTATTCATGGCGATGGCCATTTAGGCAATTTACTATGGGGATCCCATGGGCCTTTTTGGGTGGATTTTGACGATATGGTGGTTGGACCACCGGTTCAGGATTTATGGCTGATGGTGCCGGGCCGTGATGAGTGGGCTCAAGGTAAAATGCGGGCCGTACTTCGTGGCTATGAAATGATGAAACCATTTGATCGCACCAGCCTTCGTCTTATAGAACCATTGAGAGCCCTTCGGTTTGTTCATTTTGCTGCATGGATTGGCAAGCGATGGGAGGATCCGAGTTTTCCCCGTGGTTTTCCAAACTATGGAACAGCACGTTGGTGGCAGGAACAGATTCGCGATCTCGAAGAACAATATGCTGTCATGCAGGAAAATCCCTGGATGTAATAATTTATGCTTAAGTACCGATTAATTGATCCTAACGATGCCGACGACATGCAAATTCTTGCCGAATGGTATAACGATCGTTCCATTCGTCATCTCTCCATCCCCCATCCAAACAAACAGGCCTACCGGCAACGCGTTACACCGGATGCTCTTAGTCAAAGCCTTGAAGCGCGGGCGAGTAAAACCTACCGCATGTACATCATCGAATGGAACAAAGTCCCTGTTGCCGAAATGAGTCTTGACCTAGGAAGCAAGCAACTCAAAAAGACCTCACCAAAAAGTGCGTGGCTTGGACTGGTGATTGGCGAAGAATGGGCTCGAGGCGTTGGCCTCGGCAAAAAAATCATGAAAAAGCTGGAAGCGGTCGCACTTGAAATGGGCGCAACACGCGTCGAGTTAGGTGTCTTTGTATTTAACGTACGGGCTATTAGACTCTACGAAAAACTTGGCTATAAAACATTTGCCCGCACCCCCAAGACAACTTGGTGGGACGGGCAATTCTGGGATTCTCTGCATATGGAAAAGATGTTGGTGGAAGAGTAAGTCAGGCTCTTAACTTTTCAAATTCTCTTCGCTACCTTCTGCAGCAGCCAGTTCACTGCAGCAACATCCATTTCATCTGGTGGATTATTGCGGAAGTCTTCGAGCATTTTTCTGCCGCTCTCTTTTTCTTCTTCTGTGTAGTCACTGCTTAAAATTTCGGGCGTAAATTCAATTTCGGGATCCGTATTACCTGTATAAAGCTCATAGAATTCGGCGTCCTCAACATAGCGATTTAAGGTATTCCCGCCCTTTAATATCGAGACAACATGGATTTCTGGAAAATAACGATCAACCGCCGCTAGCATCAAGTCAATACTATCGGGTTCTTGTTTTGGGAAAAAAGCTCCACTGGCACCATTGTATGGCAAACCATACTTATGCATATGAGGACCGTAAACAGGTCTGCCTAAGACATCTTTTATTTGACTTGTTCGAAAAATCTTTTTCATTTCAAGGTCTTCGGTCTATTTCCAAAAACCCTGAAATCGAGACATTTTCACTAGTTTGGAAGCATACTGTAAGGCGTTAGATTTAAACTAAAATATAGGGAGATTTGCATTATGAACCAAACCACCTTAAAACTCAGTTATAGAATTGGTACTTTCCGTTCTGAAACATCGATTCTCATTCCCGACACTCTAAATTCGCAAACTGTTGGTTCGTATTTAGAGCAATTCAACATCGAGGAGCGAGTGGACATCCTTTGCGTGACAGAGTTTCTTATGCTGAAAAACCTACGTCTGGATATCATAAATCAGGAAACTCAAGTTGCACGTATTATAAATAAAGCTTTAAGAACTACTCTCGAAGAACCGATATTTGCGAAGGCACTCCGAGATCTCGGGCTAGTAACGTCCATCGATTTTTTTCGATTCGGGAAGAAATTATGTTGGCCGACTCTAAGTGATGAATTTGAGATTTGATCATAGCCATCATGAAGAGGTCGAAATCATTTGACAGCTTGTAAGCATTCGCTTAGATTCCGCCCGCTCGTAACTTCTTTTTAGTTGGAGTAGGAATGACCATTGCTGATCACCCCCTCCTCAGATCCGGACGGG
>CAZUYQ010000067.1:20218-26958 GCA_964624705.1 uncultured Polynucleobacter sp. | reverse complement strand
TAGCCGGAATTATCGGTGTCATAGTGGGTTGGGGGACTTGTCAGCTGGGCGTTTTTGCGGCGACAAAATTTGTTAAGGGACTCACGTTCTCCTGGGTTTTTGATCCGGTTGCGTTAATACTCTCGACGGTGTCCATTATTTTGGTGGGTGTATTCAGCGGTCTCAAACCTGCGTTAAAAGCCGAAGAGCTGTCGGTGATTGAGGCGTTGAGGAGCGATTAACAGTTGGATTAGGACACCCGTTCTGCCACTAATGCGAGTAATGCTTTATGTGGGTCAGCAAATTTTGCGAGGCCATCACCCATAAGATCAACTTCTAGCTTCTGCCAATCGATCTTTGTGAGAAGCTCCTCAACGATTGGTTTGGCGGGTAGTTTATCGATCTGTTTTGAAAAAACTTCGGTGCTTTTCGCAACTGCGTCGTTGGTGGCCGGTGGATTTGTTTGAATATCGCTGCCAGCAAGTGCCGCTACATACTTAGATGGCTTATCCGTTGGTTTTTTGGTGCCTGTTGAGGCAAAAATAATTTCTTGGTGGAGTGGGGTCGCGTGTGCAGACCAAAACTTTTGATTTTCTTTCCAGAGAAGTTTTGCATTCACTATTCCTGCTAATCCTTGAGCGTCAGCCGAAAGACCTGGGTACTTGGCTTCAGTGTAAACATCGATACGTGAAACAAAAATGCTATAAACACTTTTGAAGTGGGTAAGGCTATTGCAGCGTTGCGCGCCTCGCCAAACATGATCGCGAGCTTCGCGGTACTGGCGCTCTGAGAAAATCAAGGTTACGTTGAGTGGAATACCGGCAGCCGCTAATTCTTCTAAGGCACCTAAACCGGCAGGTGTCGCTGGCACTTTGATCATACGGTTGGGGTGGCCCTTCGACCATTTTTTTCCGAGTTCGACGTACTTTGCAGAACGTTCTGGTATCGATAGGCTGCAATTCTTATCTTCTAGTAATGGGTCTAATTCGAAGCTGACATACCCGTCGTCGCCTTTGGTAGATTCAAAGACCGGCAAAAATACTTTCTCGGCATCACTTACGAGGCGGTTGGTCATCTGCCAGGTAATATCTTCTGCATTCATTTTATCACGAGCTAATTGTTTCATATCGGCATCGAAGCGACCGCTTTTGAGTAGATCAGAAATAATAATCGGATTGCTTGTGGCGCCAGTGACGCCCAGAGCACGGTTTGTGATGGTCATTTGTGGATCAACGGAATCAAGCCAGAGTTTTGTTCCTGTTTGGATAAGGCTCGTGATAGCGGTGCTCATAGTCGTGACATACCCTTTAAAGCTTAGTGTGAATGCAGAGCACAACCACTACCACATTGATGGGTCTTTTGCTCGGGTTTTGCGACTGAGTTGGTATTTTCGGGTGTCTGATTTTGGAGGTAGGCTGAGGCCTTGGCAAAAGGGTTTGGTGACTTTACGACCGCGGCGACGCGCGAGATTTGCCGTTCAATAAGGCAGGTGTTAGCTGAGCAATCTGGCGCATGAGTAGGCGC
Organism: uncultured Polynucleobacter sp.; assembly: GCA_964624705.1. GTDB lineage: Bacteria > Bdellovibrionota_B > Oligoflexia > Oligoflexales > RGVZ01 > CAMDKS01. The sequence goes on along the minus strand of CAZUYQ010000067.1, from coordinate 25,455 downwards.
GGCGTCAGCCATTTTATGCTGCATTTCAAAATTTTTGCCGCAGTTCTTACAATGATATTCATATAACGGCATAATGAATAAATTCCTTAGAAATTTTGGTTGGTGATGTCCTTATCTATGCTAGCATATTTAGATGAATTGACTTAATTTTTGGCAATGGCCGCTTGGTGGCAAAGCACGGCCGTTTAGAAAGAGGAAATATTGATGTTTCGGAATAGCTTGATCCTCATGGTTTTTGCATTCTTTACAACGGCGCCAGGCTGTAAAACAACCGATCCTGTTGCCCCTGCCGGCGCCATGAAGCAATCCCCGAGCGCTCGTGCAGGTGACATCTACTCCTGCTCAGATATTATTCAGGCTCCGACGCCGACAGAAGAGCAGCCCTTAGCTGGACGTTATGTCGTCACGGTCTTTGGCGATGCGGGAACACTTACCTGGATGGGGCGCGAGGGTGCAAATGACGTTCACGACGCGGTTTGTCGGTATAATGAGGCGTTGAATATTACGACCTGCGAAACATTCGCTGATTTGATTATCAGCACGGAACCGGATACCTCACCCATCTGGACTTTTACGGTCGATCATAGCCGTGAGAATGATGTTCGGCTGCTTGGTTTTAATGGCAAATATGCTGAATTTAAGGCCGAGGGAAGGCCGATGCAATTTCTTGGGGTGATTCATCAGTGTGCTGATGAAACTAAGAGATAATCGACTTTAGTTTTTGACTAAACCGAAATTTCCGCGTACTTATCGCTCATTACAGATTTTTTTATTTCATGTGGAGGGCAAGCCATGCGAGTTTTGGTGGTCGGTTCTGGCGGACGTGAACATGCACTCGTTTGGAAATTAAAACAGTCACCGCTTCTCCAAGAAATTTTTGTCTGGCCTGGCAATATTGCGACCCATCGCATGGTCAGGCCTCTTCCTTTGGCGCCGACGGCTTCTTATATTGAGCTTGCTGAGTCTTGCCGCCGTTTTGAAATTGATCTGGTCGTTGTCGGACCAGAAGGTCCGCTAGCAGATGGCATCGCAGACGTGTTAAGCGGTGCTGGTATCAAAGTTTTTGGACCGAAGAAAGCTGCTGCTCAGCTAGAATCTTCGAAAGTTTTTTCAAAAAGAATCATGATGGAAGCTGGTATCCCGACGGCTGCCTGTGAAGTTGTGACAAATCGCCAGCATTGTGAAGAAGTCTCACGAAAAATTCTAACTCGTGACGGCGGAGTTGTTATCAAGGCAAGCGGACTTGCAGCCGGGAAGGGCGTCTTTGTTTGTCAGACTGATCAGGAAATTGATGATGCGCTGCAGCGTTTGTTCTCGGAAGGTTTGCGCACGGCTTCGGAGCAAATCGTTGTTGAAGAAATGTTATATGGGCGCGAATGTAGTTATTTCTGTTTCTTAGGCGATGGCAAGCTCGCACGTCTTGGTTTTGCCGTTGATCACAAGCGTTTATCCGTTGGTGATAAAGGACCCAATACGGGGGGGATGGGTTGTTATACTCCAGTGCCCTGGTTACCTGCGGATGCAGCGGATCAAGTCGAAACGAGAGTGGTGCGTCCACTGATTGAAGCACTGGACCGCTTAGGGATCGTTTACACCGGATGTTTGTATGTCGGAATTATGTGGGGCGATAAGGGTCCCTGTGTGGTTGAATTCAATGTTCGCCTAGGTGATCCCGAAGCGCAGGTTTTAGCATTGTCAGATCCTTCCGATTGGTTGCCGATTATGGCGGCCAAAGCAGGAATCAAAATAGAACGCAAAGTCGATACGCGTGCCCCAAGAGCAGTGATGGGATATGTTCTCGCCTCGAGCGGTTATCCTTACGGCGAAGTTCCTGATGTGAACGCCGCTATTTCGCAGAAGCTGCTCTTGGATAGCGATAGTTCAGTTATGGTTTTTCAAGGGAGCGTCAAGGCCCATCGCGACGGCATTGTGACAGGTAGCGGCCGAGTACTGCTTGTTGCTGCGGCGGCGAAAACGTTTGCCGCTGCAAAATCAAAGGCCTTCAAGCGTATCGAAAAAATTCGTGCGGACTGGCCAGAGATGCAGTGGCGTCCAGAGTACGGTCAAACAGCGCTCCAACACGAAGAAGCAACCATGTCGGCAGTCTCGAGGTTGCCCATCATTCTGGGGTCGTCGTCGCCGCGCCGTAAAGAATTACTAGGAAATCTCGGTCTGGATTTCTCAATCGTAAAACCAGAAACCGAAGAAAAGCCTTTGCCTAATGAATCATCCATCACCTATGTAAAACGGAATGCTTACGATAAGAATCAATGGATCTGTGATTCGGTACGAAAATCTCATCCTCAGGGTTGCTTGGTGATCAGCGCAGACACCATCGTTGTGATTGAAGAAAGACTTTTAGAAAAGCCACTTAATGCCACTGAGGCTCGCGATATGCTCGCTGCTCTCTCGGGTAAGACTCATACGGTTTATACCGCGGTTTGTGTAGCACGAACTAATTTAGACCGCGCCAAAGATGAAGTACGTGAATTTACGGTTTCAACTGAAGTGGCTATCAAACCCTTATCTTCGATTGAGATGGACGGTTATATTGCGACTGGTGAACCTTTTGACAAGGCCGGTGGCTATGCGGCTCAAGGCCTTGGTAGTTTTATGGTGCAGGAAATTCATGGATCATTTTCAAACGTCGTGGGACTTCCCCTTGCAGAGCTTAGTGAAGTATTGCAAAGGGATTTTGGAATCCCGCTTTGGCGCGATCGATAGAGATCTGCGCCTAGCTTACGAGCGAAAAAACTATCTTTGCGGTATCGCGGCACTTCCAACGCAGCGGAGGTCGACGTACTTAGTGCCCATTGCGTAGTGCTCCACTTTGAGCTCGGTGACAGTTTCGCGGTCATCCGACAACTTTAGGGTAAAAAGACTAGTTGCAAGTCCACCCATAATCACATGTTTAAGCTGAAGGTGTGTCGGGTCTTTATAGGAGGCCTCGATGTGTGTAACCACCGAGTTCGGAGTATTTCTGTATTCATAGGTTGCCTTAAATCCCGGATCGAAAGGGCCTTTGAACAACTCGTGGTCCCACTTTAGAAAGTATTGGTCGCGAATAAAAGCATCTGAAATTGCAGCTTCAGGTGCCTTAACTAACAACGCAATGTCCAAATCGTGAATGGATGCGTACTCAGCCGCGGGTAGCGAAAAACTCATGCCACAGGAAACACCCGAAGAAGGATTGATGTCGACTCGTTTATCTTTCTCGACCATCACAAAGCCAGAGACATCTTTAGTGATAAACAGAAATTGTGGATCTGACTTTGCAACCACAGCGCTCTGAAAACCAAAAAACAACATGAAACAACCAACTGTCTGTTTAAGCATGAATCCTCCAAGCGTAAAAATTATACAGAGAACGATGCCGGATCATACGCAGCATTTGGTGACAGTGTCAAATGGTAGAATGTATTTTCAGGGTTGCGTTCAATTTTCATCCAGCGACAATCGTTTCACAATGGGCACTACTTATAAAATTCCAAAACCGCCGTAATCACCCGATCTTGATCGCACTCTGATAAATCAGCGTAGAGCGGTAACCTTAAAATGCGACCGGCTAAATCTTCCGTGAAGTTCATGGTGCCATGACTACGTGCAAACTTTGCAGCCGCGGGGGCGTTATGAAGTGGTTCATAGTGGCTCACAGCTTGAATATTTTTCGATTTAAGCACATCTCTAAGCGTCGATCGTTCGTCATTGGAACGAGTGATTAAGAAGAATTTGTGACCATTGCCAGTGGAATTAACCGGAACATGCGGCAGGGTCACTCGTTCTTTTGCTTCTAGCTCCGCAAATGCCCTTTGATAACGGTCAAATATTTTAATGCGGGCTGAGTTCAGTTGCTTGATCTCTTCTAGCTGTGCCATCAAAACCGCCGCGGTTAGTTCTCCCGGTAGGTACGAAGATCCAACATCCACCCATGTGTATTTATCGACCTCGCCGCGGAGGAATCTGCGGCGATTCGTGCCTTTCTCGCGCAGAATCTCGGCCCTTTCGATCATAGAAGGATCATTGATAAGGAGTGCACCGCCTTCGCCTGCGACAATATTCTTCGTCTGATGAAAACTCAGCATGCCGAGTTGACCAAAAGTGCCAAGGTGCTTTCCATCAAGATAAGCACCGGCGCCATGCGCGGCATCTTCAATCACTTTCAGTTTATGTGCATTAGCGATACTCATAATTCCGCTCATATCACAGCCAAATCCAGCGTAGTGAACTGGCATAATAGCGCGCGTTTTAGAAGTGATCGCCGCAGCGACTTTCGATTCGTCTAAATTCAGGGTGTCGGGGCGAATATCAACAAATACAGGTGTCGCATTTCGCAATACGACCGCATTCGCCGTACTTACGAAGGTGAACGAAGGCATAATCACTTCGTCGCCAGGTTCAACGCCAGCAAGAAGGGTCGCCATTTCAAGGGCGTCTGTGCCACTCGATGTTAAAAGTGCTTTGGGCGCGCCGGTGATCTCTTCGAGAGCTTTTTCACATCTTTTCGCAAAGGGCCCGTCGCCTTGTAGATAAAGATCATTCAATGTGCGTTCTATGTACTTTGATTCCTTCCCTGTCAGAGTGACTTTGGTAAAGGGAATATGTGCGAGTTTATCTGACGGAACTTCGATGGACATACATAACTCCTAATGAAGCTAGGTCAAAGTTAATCGGTGGTCTTCTCGAGAGTACGAGAATTTTCACAGTAAATAATCGCGTTAATTCTTCGCCGAATCGGTGTATCTTTAGGCAGCAATTTTAGAAAACTGCGTTCGATAGGGGAGAGGCCAACATACTTTACGTCGCAATCTTCGCTTACCCGCTCGAAGAAAACCGGGTCTGTAGCATAAATCACAAGCCACCCACTGGGGATCTTTGTACCAGCCATAGCATCATCTAAGCTCAGTTTTCCCTCTGGTTTCATTCCAGGGGTTTTCAAATAAAACTGTGCCGGTCTACTTCTCGTATTCCCAATATAGGTGTAATGATTTACTTCTCCGGATTGCAGCAATTCACCTAAGCGATCGTACATTTCCGGTGAGGTATTCAATTGAACAGCTCCGCCAATAACTCCCGTCACCATGAAACCGTAAAAGAAGAATTTGCTCGTTCGGGGCCACTCCAATACTTTGCTAACGATATCTGGACGATTGCTCTCAAGCCATTCCCAGCCAACAAATGTTGCCAGCTGCATAAACGGAATCATCGGCGCAAAGTAACGAGTTTCCTTAGGATTGAGA
>CAZUYQ010000067.1:16972-20208 GCA_964624705.1 uncultured Polynucleobacter sp. | reverse complement strand
TCAAGGTAAATGGAAGAAAAACGGCCGATATAGCAGAGGCAAATCTTAGTCCCAGAACAAGTGGGATCAACAATAGAATGGTAAGCGGTGGATACCAAGCCGTAAAAAACTCACCAAAATACCACCACCAAGGTTGGGTGCCCCACATATGGCCACCTTGCTCATCGCCTAGAGCATACTGTAGATAGTGCCAAGCTGGTGAAAAAGGAGTCCCAGTATACGTATAATCAATAATGGCAAGAGGAAGTAAACCCAGAACTAACCCGAAGGCTGCAGGTAGAATAATGTGCAGTCCAGTACGAGCTAACACATAAATTCCAAGTCCGGCCGCAGCGGGGCCCGCTTGAAGGCGAGCGCTAGTTGCAAGAGCAAGTAAAATCGCAAACCCAATGAGTTTAGATTTGTCTTGGCCTCGATCGGCAATAATCTCAAAATGGACAGCAAAAGCCCATAAAAGTGCAGTCGCCGCGTAGTTTTCTTGAGATGTTCGAACGAACATATAAGGACCAAAAACTGCGAACGCACAAATGAGGAGATATGTAAAATAACGTTCGGGCTTAAGTTTCAGAGCGCTAAATATTCGTAAGAGCGCAAAGAGTCTAGTAGAAGCAATAAGGCCGGTGACGAGCCTAGCCGCAAATGCTTCCGTCATTCCTGTTGCTCCAAATATTTTGGTCAGCATCAGAACCGGTGATAAGAAAAAACCTAATAAAAAAGAAACGATGGCCGGCCGCTCTCGCATTTCCCAGGGCAAAGTTGCAAAGCCGTATGCGATCTGATGTGCGGGTTCAAGGACACGTGCATGTTCATCGGGTTGCAACCAGCCTTGGCTTGTCCAAGCGGTCACTGTAAGCAACAACAGCCAGTAAATAGTAAACGTGCGGTATTCAGTTCGAGATTTTTGCTGCATGGCCGCTCTTGAACTGTCGGCGATAATTTCTAATCGCCTTCAGATATGCAAATGTGTCAGGTATGAGCCGAACGGTGCTGGCCTTTCTCCTGTCTTCGAAAAAGACAATCCAATGTTCTTTTAACACGAGGCCTGCGGCCCAACTACGATGGACCACTTCAGTGTCCCAGAACCAACGTTTATCCGTGCAACTTTTAACAATAGAAAGAGTCGTTGCACGCTTAAATATCTTTAAGCCGCATTCTGTATCGGCAATCGGTAATGGAAGTGCAAAATGAGCAACCCATCGATAGACATAGCTGCTGAGTACGCGAAGGGGTTTGGCAATAGCGTTGGCGATGACTCGGCGGCCACAAACGAGATCTGCTTCACCACGTTGAATCGTACGAACCATGGGTAAGATCGCATCCATAAGTGGCTCTAAATCAATATCAATATAGCCAATGATGTCGCCGCGTGCTGCGAGAAAACCATTTGATACGGCGGCGCCACGTCCTAGATTACGTTCGTGAAATATGGCTTGAACCTCGATGTTTTTTTCTCTGAGGCTTTGAACACATTTTCGGATTTCATCTGCCGTTTGATCCGGTGAACCGTCTTCGACAAAAACAATTTCGTAATTGAGTGTAGTTGCAGACAGATAGTCGCAAAGTGCAAGTGTGTTGCGCACGAGATGGGGCGCATCTTTGTAGCATGCAATCACAAGGCTTAAATCCATAAGAGTGTTTTTCCGGTGGAAAAAAAGACGGCTTAGAAAGCTTTTGGACCCGGTATTATTACCTAATCTGTCAGGACTTAACAATCATATAAAAAAGCCTCAGCAATATGCCGAGGCTTTTTATAATAAAATTGGAATGCTTAGTGAGAAGGAACTGGGGTCTTACGGGCATTCGGATCAGCAAGATACTTCTTGCGCTTTTTCATCACACGGTCGATCCAAAGAAGGTAACCCGAACCTACGAAGTTGGTAGAAAGCGTTGCAGCGATGATCCCAACCGCCATCGCTAGTGCGAAGTTACGAATGCTGTCTGGGCCGAAAATAATAATCCCGACAAGTGACAAACTTGTCACAAACGAGGTGTTAATGGTTCTGGTCAGCGTTTCATTTAACGAGGTGTTAATCAATTCTGCAAAATCGCGACGTTCGCCGCCAGGTGAGTGCAAGTGTTCGCGAATCCGGTCAAAGACTACGATAACGTCATTTACAGAGTAACCGATACCAGTAAGCAAGGCAGCAACCGCGGTTAGGTCGAAGCTGCGCCAGAAAATGAGATAAAACGCCAGCATGCTGCAAGTATCGGGAATCAATTTAAGGACGGCACCGGAACCAAAGCGGAAGTCAAAGCGGAAGCCAAGATACACCATGATGCCCAAGATCGCGTAGAACATGGAAATAAATCCTTGATTACGCATCTCGTTTCCGACCTGAGGACCGACGTAATCGACGCGTGAGAACTGCGGATTGAGAGCACCGAGATCAGCCTTGATAGTTTCTTGTAGACGATTGATGTGGGCGCCACCGGATACATGGGCTGCATCTTTTTCGGCCTGAGTCATATTCTTGGTTGCGGCGTTATGAGTTTCTTCAAATCGGAGAAGAAATTCTTTGTCGCCACCTTTAAGGGCCTGAATCGATAGATCTTGAATCCCAGCCTTTAGAGCCGCGGCACGGAGAGCATCAGGGGTCACAGTATCGCTAAATGCAACTTCCACTTCTGTTCCGCCGACGAAATCGACGGACCAGTTGAAGCCTTTAACAAATGATGTTGCAACAACCGCAATCGAAAGACCAACTGCAGCAATGGTCACCATTGCATCCCAGCGTAAGAAGTTGAAGTTGAAGACGCGCTCTTTAGCTGCGTTCTCGCCACCAAGCCAGGCGAAAATTTTCTTAGCATCAGTTTGACGGCGTAATGCCCAGTCAAAGAATACATGTGAACAGTAAAGGGACGTGAAAAGAGAAAGAATCAGACCAATCGCTAAGGTGACCGCGAAACCGCGGATCGGACCAGAAGTGTTCGTTCCAAGTAGAATAAACGAGGCTAGAAGAGCCGTGACGTGAGAATCGATAACGGTCCAGAAAACTTTCTTAAAGCCATTGTCGAGGGAAGCCCGAGCATTGCGGCCTTCGCGAAGTTCTTGGCGAATACGTTCGTTAATAAGGACGTTGGCGTCAACCGCCATACCAAGAGAGAGAACAAAGCCAGCGATACCGGGCAGCGTCAGAGCGAAACCAAACAGTGACATCGACGCCAGCAAGAAGATACCGTTAAGTACGAGGGCCACACTAGCAATAACGCCAGGACGACGGTAGTAGAGCACCATG
>CAZUYQ010000067.1:14206-16962 GCA_964624705.1 uncultured Polynucleobacter sp. | reverse complement strand
AGGCCGACAAGAACGCCGTAAATACCTTTTTGTGCAAGCTCTGGTCCGAGCGAAGCACCCACTTGTGGCTGTTCTAAGATGGTAATGGTAGCAGGTAGAGCACCGGATTTAAGAACCATCGAAAGTTCATTGGCTTCTTTCACAATTTGATCATAGCTACGGTCATTACCCATAGTGATGATTGCACTACCACCACCGATTTTTTGGTTAATAACTGGAGCGGATTCAACAATATCATCAAGAAGAATCGCCATCCGCTTACGAACGTTGGCACCGGTTACTTCTTCAAAACGTTTACCACCTAAAGCAGTAAATTTCAGCGACACGCCTGGGCGGTGCTCAAAACCGTTTTGGTCGACCGTGACCATAGCGTCGAGAACGTCGTCGCCGGTGATTTCAGTTGCCGCCTTAACGACGTAGGTTCTAAAGCGTTGTTTTGATCCACCCGCAATGATTTCGCGGCCAAAGACTAGCTCGCGGTCTGGAGGTAAAATACCTTTGGTGAGTTCGAGAATTTTCTCTTGGCTTTCAGAAACTAAAGTAACACCACCCGACGCACGATCAATGGTTACTTCTGGAGGAAGTTTAGTCGCCAGAGTTTCGAAGCCGCGGAATTCATCATCGACGATTTTAAATTTAAGCTGAGCCGTACGCCCAAGGAGTTCTTTCGCTTTTGCGGGATCTTTAAAACCAGGCAATTGAGCAAGAATGGAGCCGTCTGCACGACGGTTGATAATCGGTTCAGTAACACCCCATTTATCAACACGACTCCGAACAACGCGTTCAGCCTGCTCAAGAGCGGAGTTCTTGATGGACTGGATTTGATCCGTCTTAAAGACGAAATCAATATTACCACCCTCGGTTTTAATTTGTTCGAGTGTGGGGAAATTCTTTTTTACAGTGGTGAGAAATGCCTCTGCTTTTGCGGCATCAGCAAGTTCAACGCGTAACGTTGATTGACCTTTAATAACGTAGGCAGTTTTGACGCCAAACTGCGTGTCTTTATTTTCGTTCCAGTGCGAAATATCGGTGCCAATGCGGGCAAGTCGATTTTCAACAGCTTGAGAAAGGTTTACGCCCAACACAAGCTGAACACCGCCTTGTAAGTCGAGGCCAAGGTTTAAGTGGGTAGATGGCAAGAAACTAGGGATCTTCGATCGCATATGTTCTTGGTCGTTTCGCATTTCGGCGGGCTGCGACATATAAATGGCAGTCGGCACCAAAATATAGAACGAGAGAATTGTTAGACCGGCGATAAACCATAAACGCCAACGCAAGGATTTCATAGAGATCCACCTCAATATCAGTAAGTCGCAGAAAGAATGAGTTTATATTTATAGCGGCTCAAGGTCTGGAAGGCTACAGATTTAAGATGGTTAGGGATATTTGGGTGTCTGAATTGACATTGAAAGTGACATAAACTGATTAATTTTGAGTCATTTTTGAACTTGCATCACAATATGATAAAATAAGAAGCAATTTAAAACACCTGATTCTAAGTGAGGTTGATCTTATGGCTCATCTGAGACGTTCAAGAATATTTATATTGGTATCGTTCTTCGCAGTCGGATTAACTGTCGAAAGTTGCAAGCAACGCAAATCGGGAGCGGGTAGTCTCCAGTCCGATAACGATCCAAATTCGGATGCAGCGCTTGAGCCCTACCGTGTCATTGATTGTACAGTTGAACTTTGTGGTGCAAATAATGAGTCCTTACTTGCCTTAGCGCAAAATCCCAGTGATCAGTCGATTGCGATGGATATGAAAGATACGGATACCACCGAGCAGTATGCACTTGATGATACTAAGCCGAGTGGGCAAGGAACGAAATCGAATACTCTCGGCGCACTTGCGTTAGAGAAAGCAACTTCGCTTGTCAGCATGGCTAACGAGGCTGCAAGGAAATAAATCGCCAACTACTCAGTTAGGTGTTACTTCGCTTTTGTCAGCACTGGGACCGCTACTGCAAAGTGTCAATGACGCAAAGAAATTCGCGACGCAGCAAATTGACGGTGCAAATGATGACCAAAGAATTCAAACTCTTAATCAACTACGTACCCTCTCAAGGGATATGGCAAAATATGGGTCTCTTGGGGCAAATAATCGCGATCAAATGCTATCGAGCCTTGAAGTCCTTGCGGGTCAAGATGGCTGGCTGAACTATGGCGATCAGCCGCGTATTACTGCGGTGGTACCGCAGATTGTTGGACGTATTGCCGACCAAAGAATCGCCAATGAAGCACCAGGAATTATCGCTCAGAATAGAGCGATTTATCGAGCTAAGTTACCTTTTGGCGGGTTTTTTGGTGGCCGAATTGTTGACAGAAAAGTTGAGCAAACAGTCATGAGTGCTGCTTACGGCCAGAAATGGCAGGCTGTCAACGATGCCTCAACGAAGATTCAAACCGAATACAATAAATTAATGTCTGAACTTGGCGTTCAGAATTACTACTTGCTCGCCCAGAACACCGCTGTACGCTACTGGGATCCGGCTCCGCAGGTGTCTGAGGCACAAATGAGTGCGGTAGTTGAATCTCTATCCGGTAAAAAAATGGATCAGCTGATTGCAGATTATTCAAAAAATCAAACGGCTGGGAAAGCGGTTTCCATTCTTCCAGCTGAGGCAACAGCGACCATCGATGAGCTTGCAAAAAAAGTGGTGTTACCAGATGGCATTCCAATCAAAGAAATTCGGCGCCTTGTCACGGCAAGCGATGGTTTTAAAAAAATCGCTTATCCCGAAGGCCTAAAATTTAAA
>CAZUYQ010000067.1:6110-14196 GCA_964624705.1 uncultured Polynucleobacter sp. | reverse complement strand
AAACTCTGGCAGACGGGCGCTTACAAATTAGTCGCTATGTGAAAGCTCCAGGCACGTCATCGGATAGCGGAAGTTCTACGTCTACGTCTACGTCTACCACTTCTACGACATCGACAACTGTGACGACCGGTGCGAGTGATTTTCAAAAATCTCCATGGACGGGGGATTTCGCATGTGCCGCTGTAACGACTAATCTGAACAATAAACCCATGATCTATCTTTACAGCGCTCTTGAAGGTAAGAAATTATCGTTATTCACAGTTCAAGGCTGGTTCGACATGGTATTGCCGAATCAGACTCAACCACCCTATTACAATTTCGTCCGCAGTGGTCCGGTAACTGCAGGATGGATCACTAGCGATCAAGTTGTGATGCAGCTGGAATTGAATGACGGAACAAAGAAACGTTGTACAGGAAAAATTTGGCATTTTTAGATATTTAGGGAAGGACTAAAACTTCCCTGATCTTAGCATCGAAATGACGATATACATTCCCAATACACCAGCCATCACAAAGCCACCCATGCCGATCACTGGCTGGGTGTTGCCGCTGGCAAAGACCAAGATAGAAGAACTAATCAAGAGAGCACCCACCACGATCGATACCGACAATCGACTCGTTCCACGGTCAAATGATCTTGCAAGTCTTGCAAGTTCATCACTTTGAACGTTCAATCTTAAATTTCCATCTAAAGCAGAGTTTAAGAGTCTGCGAGTCAACGTCGGGGCGTGACGCATCAGCCCTGCGACATCGCGAGCGATGGTGATAGCCTGCTCTTGCAGATGACGTGGCGAATAGATTTCTGTAAGAAGATCGCCTGCGAATTCTCCGCACATATCCATCAAATTGAAGTCGGGATCAAGCCGAGTACCAACACCTTCAAAGGTTGCCATGGATTTTACGAAGATAATCAAGTCTTGCGGGAATGGCGTGTTATGTCTTGCGGCAATACGCGCTAAGTCCCATAGAAGCTTACCACTGCGGCTTTGCTGAAGTGATAAACCAATATAAGGCGAAATCGTATTTGCGATATCGTGCTGGAATTTTAGGACGTCAGTCGTCGGATCAGGGTCTGCTATCTCTAAATAATGATGAACCATGCCCTCAAAATCTTCGCGGGTCAGCGCCACTAACATTCCTGCAAGGTTTTCTCGCGTGCGGCGACTCAGTCTCACGGTCATACCAAAATCGAGCAAAGCGATTTCTGAATGTTCTTGGCCGAGAATATTTCCTGGATGCAGATCGCCGTGGAAGAAGCCGTCGACAAAGACCATTTTTAAAAACATCTGGAGGCCGCGTTCGACCAAGAGTTTAACGTCGATGCCTTGGGCAATCATCTCATCTCGTTGATCTGCAGAAATTCCACTCATTCGCTCCAGCGTAATAATACGCGGTGTCGTGAGTGCCCAGTGGACTGTTGGAATATGAATATGATCCACTTCTGAAAAGTTCGTCGCCATCTTTGTCATATTGCTGGCTTCGCGAATAAAATCGAGTTCTGCCAGCAATGCTTCTGCAATCGATTGAACCATAGCCCGCGGTCTTGCAAAGCGTGTCTCTGGAAGATAGCGCTCGAACATCTCCGCAAATGTCAGCATCAGATCGAGATCGGTCTCAATTTGCGGCGCAATACCTGGACGCTGCACTTTGATAACAACTTCCTCGCCCGTCATGAGCTTTGCAACATCGACCTGAGCGATCGAGCCCGCAGCAAGTGGAGTTGGGTCGATAAAGGCGAGTTTTTCCGCACCAAGTTCTTCCATAAGACGCTGCTTAACAATCTCATAAGGAAGAGTTTCAACCTTGCTATGAAGTTTGCGAAGTTCGTGGGTGAATTCTGCAGGAATTAAATCTTCACGTACCGCCAGGATTTGACCTAATTTAACAAATGCAGGTCCAAGTTCTTCCAGGCTTTTACGAAGGCGTGCAGGCATGCCAGCAATGTTTTGCAGCGGAACAGTATCAGCGACATCACCTGGGGACTGGGATTCTGCGTGTTTGAAATCTTGCTCACTTAGGACGCGCCGCATTTCAAGACGTTCGAGTAAAGACCAGTACCCATGCCTCGCAAATACGTGAACGATTTGCGCAAAGCGACTCATATTGCGAATACGCTTACGAAATGGGATTTGTAACGCCGATTTTTCCATAATAGCCTATCGGTTCAAGAAGACTCACGGTTGAGTCAACAAGCGGAATTGTACTTTCTTGTACTTAATAAGTCGCGAAATTATAGGAGATATTTACATATTTTTACGAAACCTAAACAAATGCGTTAAGGTTAGATTCTTAATTTCCGACCGTGACCCTAATTTGACCGATGGAATTCGCTACGTTCGCCTCATACCAGCCGAGATAGAGTTTTGAGTTAAATGGAACAAACTGTGGACCTTGTCCGTGGTAAGTTGCGACCTTGTTCAAGCCGTCCACACCGTTGCCATCAACAAAGGTCCAGGCTGGTGATGCATCGTTTGCATTATAAGCACGAACGCGAATCTGGTAATAACCAGACGTACTTTGTTCATACCAACTTGCATAAATAGTTGATCCAAAAGCGGCGACAGAGATCGACCCGCCGCTTCTTGTCGTATTATAATTTAGACCGGTCGTTCCATTACCGTCCAAGAAAGTCCATGAAGGTGACGAGTCGTTGCTGTTGTATACGGCTATTCTAATCTGCGAACGATTTGGACTCGAATTTGAATCGTCGGACCATGAAAGATATAGTTTCGAATTGAAAGTCACAAAGGTTGGGTTCGAAGACCACAGAGACCCTTTGCTGACACCTTGAGACGTACCGCCGTCGACAAAGCTCCATGACGGTGAAGAGTCATTACCATTATATACGCCGACATGTGCGACTGGGGCGTCGCCACCGGCGTCTTCGGTCCAGGTTATGTAAAGCTTCGAGTCGAACGCAATCATCTTCGGATTGAGCGCGTATCTAGCAGAGGACTTGTTTAAGCCTGCTGAAGCAGAATTGCCATCGACAAAGCTCCATGATGGCGACGAGTCATTACCATTATAGACACTGACTCTTATCTCATAGTTGGTTGGAGCACCGGTGCCATATTCACTCCATGTTGCATATAGCTTCGAATTGAATACGGTCAGATAAGGATCAGTTGCTGGTTGTGCCGTAGATTTGTTGACACCATTCGTACCATTACCGTCGATAAAACTCCAAGATGGTGAAGCATCATTTCCGTTATAAACAGCCATCCTAATCTGTGCCTGAGTTCCGCCGATTTCCGACCACGTTAGATAGAGTTTTGAATTAAAGGCCACCATTTGTGGTGTCTTCGCTTTTTTAGTGACGTCTTTGTTAAGCCCATTCACGCCATTACCGTCGACAAACGCCCAAGAAGGTGAACTATCGTTGCCATTAAAGACTGCAACCCGAATTTGTTCTACGGCGCTGCCATTCACTTCCTGCCATGTTGCATACAATTTCGAATTGAATGATACAAAGACTGGATTATTGGCTAAAACGGTGGTGTTTTTATTGATACCGGTGCTGCCGCCGCCATCGACAAACGACCAACTAGAGATGAGTAGTAAATTAGTAGTTGCAGTGACTGTCACGCCGCTTGAGGTATCAGGAGTTCCGTTGCTATTGAGGGCGCAGACCCGAAAAGAATACTGAGTCGCAGGAGTCAAACTAGAAATTGCCTTCGAGGTGACAGCAGAAGTGGTCGTTGTGCCGCTTGCACAGTCCGTCGGTGCAGACGCGCCTGTTTGATACGAAATTTGATAGCTCGCAGTTGTTCCGCCACCGGACGTCCAAGCAAGAGTAATTTGTGCATGCGAATTCACTGTCGCACCGAGACCAGTTGGATTAGGTGGTGCGACCTGCAGAGTTGTGCCAGAGACTGTAACGCCCGATGATACGTCTGGTGTTGCATTGCTATTGAGGGCGCAAATTCTAAATGCATACTGGGTACCAGTGCTTAAACTACCAATGACTTTCGAGTTAGTTGCAGAAGTTGTGGTTGTTCCACTTGCGCAATCTGCTGGAGCTGTAACACCCGATTGATATGCTATTTTATAGGTTGCGGTGGATCCGCCGCCAGAGGTCCATGACAGAGTCATTTGCGTGGTTGAGTCGATCGTTGCTACAGGGCTGGTTGGATTTGGCGGTGCCGCCTGCAATGTAGTTGCTGTCGTTGTCACACCGGACGAAACGTCGGGTGTTCCGTTGCTATTGAGCGCGCAGACTCGGAATGAATACTGAGTCGCTGGTGATAAACTTGCGACCGCTTTCGACGTCGTCGCAGATGTGGTGGTTGTCCCACTTGCACAATCGGCTGGTGCTGTAGCACCCGATTGATATGCTATTTTATAACTAGCGGTTGAACCGCCACCAGAAGTCCATGAAACCGTGATTTGAACCGAAGAATCCACTGTTGTCGTCGGACTCGTTGGGTTTGGTGGTGGATCTTGGAGGGTGGTTGCCGTGGTCGTTACACCACTTGAAATATCTGGTGTACCATTACCATTCAATGCACAAATGCGGAACGAATACTGTGTTCCAGCGGATAAAGTACTTATAGCTTTCGAAGTGGTCGCCGAGGTGGTTGTGGTTCCGCTCGCGCAATCGGCAGGAGCAGTTGCACCCGTTTGATAGGCTATTTTATAGCTCGCAGTGGACCCTCCACCAGATGTCCATGCCACGGTAATTTGCGTGGTCGAATTCACCGTTGTTCCTGGTCCAGTCGGATTGGGCGGAGCAGCCTGTAAGGTTGTACCAGATGTGGTAACACCGCTTGAAATATCTGGTGTACTATTGCTGTTTAGCGCACAAATTCGGAATGAATATTGAGTCCCTGCCAATAGACTTCCAATCGCTTTTGAATTGGTTGCAGAAGTTGTTGTGGTTCCGCTGGCACAGTCTGTTGGTGCAGTCGCTCCTGCCTGGTAAGCTATTTTATAGGTTGCAGTGGATCCTCCGCCGGAGGTCCAAGCGAGGGTAATCTGTGAGGTGGAATCAATCGTCGTGCCTGGCCCTGTCGGGTTAGGTGGTTCCGCTTGAAGAGTGGTGGCACTGGTTGTGACGCCAGCAGATTCATCGGGAGTGGGGTTGCTATTTAGCGCACAGATCCGGAATGAATATTGTGTGGCGGCTGCAAGGCTGCCAATAGCTTTCGAGGCTGTCGCGGATGTGGTTGTTGTTCCACTAGAACAATCACTTGGTGCAGTTGCTCCGGATTGATAGGCGATTTTATAAGTGGCTGTGGTCCCTCCGCCTGAAGTCCATGCAACGGTGATTTGGGTTGATGAATTCACCGTTGCAGTCGGACTTGTTGGGTTCGCAGGTGCAGCTTGCAACGTCGTTGCAGATGTGGTCACACCGCTCGAAACATCGGGAGTCGTATTGCTGTTCAATGCACAAATTCGGAATGCATACTGGGTCGCAGCTGAAAGTCCAGTGATGGCTTTCGATGTCGTTGCCGAGGTCACGACAGTGCCGTTTGCACAATCTGCAGGAGCGGTTGCTCCTGTTTGATAGGCTATTTTATAGCTTGCAGTGGTGCCACCACCGGTGGTCCAAGCAAGGGTTATCTGAGTCGATGAGTCAATAGTTGCGCCGGGGCTTGTTGGATTTGGCGGCGCCGCTTGTGGAATTGTGGCTGTAGCGGTGATCCCCGTTGATACATCGGGTGTATCATTACTATTCAATGCACAAATACGGAATGAGTACTGAGTTCCAGATGCTAAACTAGAAATAGATTTCGACGTTGTTGCCGACGTTGTCGTTGTTCCGCTTGCACAATCCGCCGGAGCTGTTGCACCTGTTTGATAGGCAATTTTATAACTCGAAGTGGAACCACCACCAGATGTCCAGGCAACGGTAATTTGCGTCAACGAATCGACGGTTGCGCTTGGTCCAGATGGATTTGGTGGTGGGAGCTGAGGGATTGTAACTGATGTGGTAATACCGCTCGAAACATCCGGTGTTCCGTTACCATTCACCGAACAAACGCGGAACGAATACTGAGTGGCCGGGGTAAGGCTACCGATCGATTTTGTCGTCGTTGCCGAAGTCGTGGTCGTTCCACTGGAGCAATCTGCTGGAGCGGTTGCTCCCGTTTGATAAGCAATGCGGTAGGTCGCAGTCGTACCACCTCCCGATGTCCAAGAAATCGTAATTTGCGTCGACGAATCCGCCGACCCACTTAGACCTGTCGGGTTTGGTGGTGCATCGAGTGGAATTGTTGCAGAGGTAGTCACACCACTAGATTCATCTGGCGAAGCATTGCTGTTTACTGCACAAATGCGGAAAGAATACTGGGTACCTGGTGATAAACTTCCAATCGATTTCGAGCTAGTTACCGACGTGGTTGTTGTTCCTGCCGAACAGCTTGCTGGAGCGGTGGATCCAGTTTGATACGCGATATTATAACTTGCGGTAGAGCCTCCACCTGAGGTCCAAGACACAGTAATTTGTGTTGTTGAATCGACTGCGGCGGTTGGTGAAGTCGGGTTTGGTGGTGCAGCTTGGAGCGATGTCGCGGAAGTTGTGATACCGGTTGAAAGATCAGGCGTAGCATTTGCATTAAGAGCACAAACTCGGAATGAGTACTGAGTGCCAGGTGACAGACTAGAGATAGCTTTTGTTATTGTCGCAGAAGTTGTAATTGTTCCTGCAGTACAGTCCGATGGTGCAGTTGCTCCTGCCTGATAAGCAATTTTATAACTTGCAGTGGATCCGCCGCCGGAGGTCCAATTCAAGGTGATTTGAGTGGTCGAATCGACTGTTGCACTAAGGCCGCTTGGGTTTGGTGGCGCAGATTGCAAGGTACTTGCCGATGCCGTGACACCTGCAGATACATCTGGTGTACCGTTGCTATTCAATGCGCAGACGCGGAATGAATACTGAGTGCCAGCTGCTAAACTTCCGATTGATTTCGAAGTCGAGCTCGAAGTTGCGGTTGTGCCGCTAGAACAATCGGCTGGTGCTGTCGCACCTGATTGATAAGCCAGAATATAACTGGCCGTAGAACCGCCACCTGAGGTCCAACTTGCCGAGATCTGAGTGGTAGAGTTCACCGTAAGATTTAATCCTGTTGGGTTTGGTGGTGCAGCTTGAGGTGTTGTGTCAGTAACGGAGATACCAGTCGAGCTATTAGGGGTTGGGTTACTATTTATGGCACAAACGCGGAACGAGTACTGGGTTCCTGGCGATAAACTTCCGATGACTTTTGATGTCGATGCCGAAGTCGTGGTTGTGCCGGTAGCGCAGTCAAGAGGCGCCGTGGCTCCTGTTTGATAAGCTATTTTATAAGTTGCAGTGGAACCTCCACCAGAGGTCCAGTTCAAGGTTATCTGAGTTGTGGAATCGAGTGTGGTTGCAAGTCCTGTTGGGTTTGGTGGATTTGCTTCGAGAGTCGTAGCTGACACTGTGACGCCGCTAGAGATATCGGGAGTTGCATTGCTATTTACAGCACAGATCCGGAATGAATATTGAGTGGCCGAAATTAAACCAACAATAGATTTTGAAATAGTTGATGACGTTGTAATTGTACCCGCGGAGCAATCTGCGGGAGCGGTCGCTCCCGCTTGATAGGCGATGGTATAACCAGTTGATGTTCCGCCACCCGATACCCAGCTCAGTGTTATTTGAATTGCGGAGTCAGCTGTGGCTATTGGGTTGCTAACATTTGGCGGTAGTGCTTGAGCCGCAACTGTTAGTACTGTGGAGTTTGTAATAGAACCTAAGGTTGCGGTGATTGTTGTGCTACCAACACCTGTAGGGGTTGCGAGTCCACCAGAACTTGTAATAGTTGCGATGGAAGGATCGCTAGAAGTCCAAACAGCGGTATTGCTCACATTCCCTGTCGAAGCATCGCCGTAAGTTCCGGTGGCAGTAAATTGCTGATTTGTGCCATAGGCAATACTAGGTGTTACTGGAGTGATTGCAATCGAAGCAAGAGTAGCGTCCGTCACGGCAAGAGTGGTCTGTGCAGACTGTCCACCAAAGGAAACAGAAATAGTAGTTGATCCAAAAGTATGGCCAACAGCGTTCATAGAATTACCGGAAAGGAGCATGGTCGCGACGCTTGGACTGCTTGAAATCCAAGTCGCT
>CAZUYQ010000067.1:0-6100 GCA_964624705.1 uncultured Polynucleobacter sp. | reverse complement strand
GTTAGAAACGTCAACTTTGGAGCTATTCGAGTATGTGGCAAGGGCGATGAAACCTGCCGAGCTATTTTTAGGAATCGACGTTGCTGTTTGCGAGACTTCAACCTTGGTCACGCTGAGGTGACTCATGCCGCTGTTCGGGATGCCGGATGTCAAATTATCAAATTCAGATGCGGGGCGATTCTCTGCCGCACTCGGATCGTTAATCGCAGCCGCTATTGCATCAGCGACCGCTTTTGAATTTGCGAGGTCGATCGCCATGGTTGCTAAATCGCTATTCGGATTATTGGCAATTTGTTCATCGACAATTTTTTTGATGGCGGCGATTTGATCGGAGTCCAGTTCATTTATCTTAATATTTTTCTTAAGAATTAGATCGGATGTAAGAGTTGAGCTTATTGTAATGTCTGCTAAAATATTTTTTATATTTGCGAGCGCAAGTCCTGTATCTGGGACTGATACGATAGTTTGCCCGACGGAGGTATCGCCTTTTTGGGCGGTCACTAAAAGAGTTGACACACCGTCGAGTTTGAGTAGTTGACTATAGGCTCCGGTCGTGTCCGCATTCGTTGTGCTAAGGATTGTTGGGGTTGTGGCGCTAAATTTATAAACTTTGACCGTAGCTGATGCTGCAGCGACTTCGGCAGAAGAGACTTTATCAGTTAAAGCCGCCGATGCTGTGGTGTAAACCGTCCCAGATAATTTCGCATCGGTTTTGGTGGCCGCAGAACTTTTATTGGCCTTGACGCGCCAGGACGCGTTGCTACATGCGGATAATGAACTCATTACCGCAAATAGTAGAACTATCGATTTTTTGTAATGAAAGAAGTCCATGGATCCGATCCCCGCCCAATGTATTCGCAACTTCTTTATCGACCGAAGTTAAAGAAACTTAACTTATTCCCTGGTTTCTTTTATTTTTTCATTAAAAACAATGAGTTATGACTGGTATCGTCCGTAAGTTACCAAAGCCTTACAAGGACGATAAGAGAAATAAAATTGCCAACTTATGGTCAAATCGGAGATGATTGACGCAAATATAAAAATAAGGGAAATAACATGGCTAGCGAACATTCAAAAAACCCCTTGCTCTACACATCCGGCATTGCCGCATTCGACCGTATTCAGCCTGCCCATATTGTTCCTGCGGTGACGGAAGTACTCGGTTGGGCCGATATGGAATTCTCAAAAATTGAGTCCGCGTTGGCATCAAATGCAACGCTAGATTTCGATAAGTTGATGGAGCAGTTGGATGACATTGACCAAGCTCTGCATCGGGTATGGTCACCCGTAACCCATTTACAGGGTGTCATGAACTCTCCTGAACTCAGGACCGCATACGAGGCAGTGCAACCCAAGCTCGTTGAGTTTGGCTTAAAGGCATCGCAGAGTCGTCCCCTGTTTGATGCGTATCAACGTATGCATGATGATCAGCAAATTTGGAATAAATTACCGCGAGCAAAGCAGCGCATTATTGATCAACGAATCATGTCTGCGCGGATGAGTGGGGTGGCGCTCGACGGTAAGGATAAAATTAGGTTCAATGAGATTTCACAAGAGTTGGCTCAGCTTCGCACAAAATTTTCAAATAATGTTTTAGATTCAACAAAAGCCTGGTCGATGATTCTGCGTGAAAAGGCCGAAGTTGATGGTTTAGCGGCGCATACCCTCGAGCAAGCAGCAGAGGACTATGCAAGCCAGGAGGCAGGTGCAAAGGCAAATGCAGTCGAGGGGCCATGGCGTTTTACTCTTGATGGACCGAGTTATATTCCATTTATGGAATTCAGTAAAAGACGGGATCTCCGTGAAAAAATGTATCGCGCTCGTATTGCCCTAGCCTCAACCGGTGAATGGGATAACACGCCTGCAATTGAACAAATTCTAAAATTACGCCGCGAAATGGCCAAATTAGTTGGCTATGATTCGTATGCCGCTCTCAGTGTTGCAAGTAAGATGGCAGGTAATGTCAAGGCCGTAGATAAGCTTTTAGAAGAGTTGCTAGCATCCTCCCATGCAGCAGGTGCAAAGGAACATAAGGAACTAGAAGAATTTGCCAAGGAAAATGGTTGTACGCATGCGTTGTTGGAGTGGGATATTCCGTATTGGGCCGAGCGTCTTAAAGAACAACGGTATGATTATAGTGAAGACGAACTAAGGCCTTATTTCCCGATCGAAAAAGTTTTGACGGGAATGTTTAAATTGGTCGAACATTTGTTCGGTATTCGCGTTGAATCTGCAGATGGTCAGGCACCGATCTGGCATCCCGATGTGCGGTTTTTTAAGATTTTCGATGTTGCATCAAAATCGCATATCGCAAGCTTTTATCTGGATCCTTATTCTCGCCCGGCCACAAAGCGTGCGGGTGCATGGATGGATGATTGTGCAGGACGGCGTGAGCATAACGGCGTCGTTGATCTACCGATTGCCTTCCTTATTTGTAATGGCACCCCACCTGTCGGGGGCAAGCCAGGGCTTATGTCCTTTGATCAAGTGCACACGGTCTTTCATGAATTTGGTCATGGACTTCAGCATATGCTGACGCAGGTAGGGGAGATGTCGGTTGCAGGAATCTCAGGTATTGAGTGGGATGCCGTGGAGCTTGCGAGTCAGTTTATGGAAAATTGGCTGTATCATGTTCCAACTTTAAAAGCGATTAGCGGGCATTTCGAAACCGGCGAGGCATTGCCGCAGAAATATATCGATAAGATCCTGGCTGCAAGGCACTTTCGCACCGCGACTGCAATGATGCGGCAGATTCAATTTGGGCTGACCGATATGGCGCTTCATCATAGCTATCAGACCGGTGGCAAAGAAAATATATTTGATGTTGCGATGCGTATCGCTACAAGAACAAGTCCGCTGCCACCGCGGCCAGAAAATAAAACTCTATGCGCCTTTAGCCACATTTTTGCCGGTGGTTATTCTGCCGGTTATTACAGTTACAAATGGGCTGAGGTGTTAAGTGCAGATGCCTTTGCGGCATTTGAAGATGCGGGTCTTGATGATCCAGCAGCGATCGCAAAAGTTGGCCGTAAATACCGCGAGACCGTGCTAGCGATGGGGGGAGCAGAGCATCCAATGACCGTGTTTAAAAAATTCCGCGGGCGCGAACCTACGACGGCTGCGCTTTTAAGGCATAGTGGGTTGTAGGTAGCTAATAATATTGGGTCTAAACAATTTCCTTAAATATTTCACTGCTCCGTCCGATATAGTTTTTATGGATCAACTAACGGAGGAGTGGTGATGAGTCTTAATACATATACACGGAAACTTGGATTTGTGGGTCTAACGACCATGACCTCTGTTTTTATATCTTGTAAGGCGAAGACAACTTCTTCGAAGACTGCAGCCGGGTCTAATATTCAAGGTGGTAGTTGCACCCAACAACAGCTCACTACCTATAAATCAAATCTAAGTTCTCTTCAGACACAGTATAACGCTTTGAAACCTTCTCTTGGACAAACGACCAAACCAACTCTTAAAAATTGCGACACAGCTGGAACAGAAAGTTATAATTTATGTATGAAAAGCCCCTACCATGAACAGTGGGTTCAACAAAAAGCCGCTTATAATTCGAGTTGGTATGGGGTGAAAGATCCTGGGATTGATCCTTGTAATAATGCAAACCTGCAAGGTTATCAAATGTGTACCGATGATAATAATAAACTTCTTCAGGCCGCATCAAACAGTGCTGACGCCGCAGATGATAACGCGATGAAGCTTACTGCTGCGATTCAGAATGCAGCAATTGCTGTTAAAAATTGTGAGCAACAAATTGCAAGTCAACAAGCTCAACAGCAGGCACAGCAAACTCCTGTTATCTCTTCAGATACCGTTAATGATCCGTCAAACGATATGAATACACTTTCAAAAGTTCAACGTTGTACCCAGCAGTATGGCTCACTCGCGGGAGTTCCTGAAGGCGACAGCTGTAAATGCTACATGGACACAAGTAAGCAGCAGTGGCGCTTTGACGCTGAAAGCGTTTGCCGTAACTATGGTGCTTGTACGGCTAGTCAGTATATGGGCGTAGATGGTAAATGCTATTCAAATAGCATCCTTCCTAGTACGGCGCCAAGTTCCTGTCCTGCAGGGCAGACTCTCCTTCCAACGAAAGTGTGCGGTGATTACAATAATTACGTTGCTGACTACCAGTCATGTCAGGCACAAGATGCGGTTTTATACACAGATGGCAAGTGCCATAAATCAGATGGAACTACTTCCTCTCCATAAATAAAGAGTTATAAAAAGAAAGAGCGGGAAGTCATCGGACCTCCCGCTCTTTTTAATTAATCTTCAGTTCTAAATGCATAACGCCAAAGCATATGTTGCGAATTAATATAATCGGCATTTAACTTACGGAACCGATCCACCAACTCTTCTGCACAAGTACGGTAAAACCGCATTTGCAAGTTATCGCCACCACTTTGGAGATAATCATTAAAGGGATCGGCATCCAAGGCAAAACACTGGCAGCTAGTTTCAGCTCTTACTGTGGCCGAACGAGGAGCAGTATCGAATAAACTAAAATCACCAAAGTAGGCGCCAGCTTCCAGAACGGCAAGACGAGATAACGATTGCGAACTCGGATCTGTTTTGTAAACACAGACCTTTCCATCGAGAATAATATAACGCCCACGACTAGGTTCGCCCTCAATCACCGCGTGGCTTTGCGGACGCAACGAAAGAAAACGACCACGCTTATATAGCTCTTGAAGTTCATCAACCGTGAGACGTTTAAAGATGGAAATCTGACGAAGCTTTTCAGCTCCCCAGGCGGGATCTTTAAATTTTGCTTGAATCGCAATCTCAGATTCCATTTTTTATCCTCTAAGGACTACAAGAAATGATTTTCTTTCATCCATTTGTCTTCAATAAATTTGGTCATGTAGTTACGGACCCCGTCTGGAAGGATGACGACACAGCGTTGACCTTTTTTTAGGGTCTTAGCTTCCTTTAACGCAGCAGTTAATGCTGTTCCGCTAGAACCACCGCAGAGGAGGCCTTCTTCACGGATAAGCCTACGTGCGTTGATAAACGAATCTTTGTCGTTAGTCTTGACCCAGCGGTCGACCAGTTTGCGGTCAAGGACATCGGGAATAAAGTCATAGCCAATGCCTTCGACAAGGTAGCTATGAATTTCGGTACCGCCAGCGAGGATGGAGCCTTCAGGGTCAGCGCCGACAATAATAGCCTTAGGACAAACTTCTTTAATCTTGCGAGCGACGCCTGTGATAGTTCCACCGGTTCCTGCACCCATCACAACCATGTCCACTTTATTGTCGAGGTCTTCCAGGATCTCTGCACCAGTGGTGTCATAGTGAACCTGGGGATTACTAGGGTTTGCGTATTGATCGAGAATATGTGAGTTAGGAATTTCTTTCTGAAGCTTCTTAGCAACACCAATGTGGGATTCGGGAGCGTCCCAAGCTGCTTCAGTGGGAGTGCGGATAATCTTTGCTCC
Source organism: uncultured Polynucleobacter sp. (assembly GCA_964624705.1). Lineage (GTDB taxonomy): Bacteria > Bdellovibrionota_B > Oligoflexia > Oligoflexales > RGVZ01 > CAMDKS01. The sequence continues at coordinate 639 of CAZUYQ010000067.1, read as the reverse complement.
TAGAGACTCAAGCACGACTTGTTTTTCGCGGCTCATCTTCTCTGGGAGTGTGATGATAACTTTATATCCGAGGACGGCGCCCGCTAAAGCAATGCCAATGCCAGTGTTGCCGCTAGTCGGTTCAATCAAAGTATCGCCGCGTTTGATGCGCCCAGATTTTTCGGCGTCCATGACCATACGGTAGCCGATTCTATCTTTGATGGAGCCGCCCGGGTTGAGGAACTCGCATTTTGCGTAGAGTTCACACTCAAGGCCTTTAACAACATGGTTCAATTTGACCATAGGTGTGCGTCCAATGGCGTCCAGGATATTGGGGAAAAGCATAGGTTCAACCTCTTATTAATCTAATTATTACACGCTACGCTAGCATGTTTTCCCTGTGTTGTCATGGCTTTACAGGCTGAATATACAGGAATTGTTGTCGAGGCCGCCCGTCCGACCTATACTCCTGGATCTATAGGAGGAAATGACAGTGGCGATGCATGAAATAACCTGTTGGGCTTGTGGAAATAAATGGGAATTTTCCCCGCCGATGGGCCGCAGTGAAAGTTGCGAACGCTGCGGCTGGGATGCACGCGTTTGCAAGAATTGCCGCTTTTATGACATTCATGCATATCGTGAATGTCTCGAAGAGCAAGC
>CAZUYQ010000066.1:22677-27434 GCA_964624705.1 uncultured Polynucleobacter sp. | reverse complement strand
GAGTCATGAAACCATTGGAGGACAATATGTCTGCAATTCTGTAGAGACCCCAGTTAACGCATCCCTTGACTACTACTTAAAATTTATCTATAATTTTTAAGTATGATTAAACGAAGTCTGGAACTAGCTAAATTTATTGCTAAAAATCAAAGCGTTTTTTTGTTTGGGCCACGTGGTTCAGGGAAAACCAGGCTTTTAGAGTCCGTTTTACCTAAAAATTCATGGACAATTTCTTTGTTGGAGTCGGAGTACTTCCAACGTTACCTCTCTGAGCCTTCACTCTTTTCGCGTGAGATTAAAACGCGGATGGGAACACTCCAGCTTGGAGAGTCCTTAATTGTTGCCGTTGACGAAGTGCAAAAGCTTCCAAATTTATTGGATGAAGTTCACTCTTTAATTGAGAAGTTCAAAGGTCGCCTGGCCTTTGTTCTTACTGGGTCAAGCGCTCGAAAGCTTAAGAGATCTGGAGCAAATTTGCTGGCGGCACGTGCACTCACTACCTATCTTCACCCGCTGTCAATTTTGGAGACGGATCTCGATCTTGATACAGTGCTTAGAATCGGCAGTTTACCTGGTGTTTACCTAGAGCGAGATTTTGCGATTCATCGTCTGCGTTCTTATATTGGAACCTACATTAAAGAAGAAGTCCAAGAAGAGTCGCTCGTCAGAAAAATTGATCGATTCTCGAGGTTTTTAGATCTTGCAGGTCAGTTAAACGGAGAACCGATTAATCACTCGAAACTTGGTCGGACATTAAAAACAACATCCAACACTGTTCAAGAATATTTTTCTATTCTGGTCGACACACTTTTGTGTCATCGAATAGATGGCTGGTCTCATTCAATAAAAAAGCAGCTTCTTCAGGCGCCTAAATATTATTGGTTTGATTGCGGGGTGCTGAATGCACTGAATGGTGAACTCGATACCGAGTTAAAACAATCTTCATTTCGATATGGGCGATTGTTTGAAACTTATTTAATTCAAGAAGTCGTTCGACATAACGACTACCTGGAGCGAGGTCTAAGGTTGTTCTATTGGCGTGACAAAAATGGGCTTGAAGTGGATTTGATTTTGGCAAGATCGGCATCAAAACCTATTGCGGCTATCGAATTTAAATCGTCGAATGATCCTAATGATGACGATCTCGAAGGACTGGTTGCATTTAAAGATGAGTATCCAGACATACCGATATATTGTTTTTCGCAGACGCCAAGACCTTATACGTTGCCATCTGGTATTTCAGTATTACCGTGGCGCGATGGTTTGGCTCTTATAAAAAATATCGGGAAATGATCATTGATCACCTGGTATTAGATTGAAAATCAAATCATGACGATATCGAAAGATCGACCAGGAATGCGACAACAATGCCGCATCTATCGGGATTTAAGTATCTCCCGAAAGTCGTGATATAATAGTGCGTAAATCCAATGTGTCCGATGGAGGTTTTAAACAATGAGTTTAAGCGTTCGCCCCTTTATCTTGGCAGCTTCCGTTTGTGCACTCGCTTTGGCCGGCTTGCAGGCCTGCCGTCCACGAGACAAGGGAAACTTAAAAATTACCAACGGTCAGGTCACAGATACGAAAGCTCAGCAGTATCCAGCTGTGGTTCGAATCGCGACCGCAGTCGTCGATAAAACTGGAAAATTTAAAGACGATTATAAGTGGTGCACAGGCGTCTGGCTTGGCGATCAAGTCATTCTGACAGCTGAAGAATGCGTTTGGCATCCTGAGTACGGAGCTCAAGATCAGGTATTCATAACAGCAGGATTTGGATCAGGTGCCAAACCAAAATCAATCGTTCGGCAATCAGTAGTAGGTCCAGCCCCAACTTCGGTCTCCGACGTAAAGCATCCGCTCGGATTGGCAGCACTGCTTTTTGAGAAAAATACCTCACCGTTTCACGTACCGATAAGTTCTGCCGTCACCCCTCTCAAGGCTGAAGTTCAGTTGATTGGATATGGTGCTACGACGGTCAAAAGCTCAACGGATATGGGAACAAAATCCAGCGGCAAGAACCTGATAGTCAAAACAGTCGACCCAAATCCAATGGGTGCTCAGCGATTTATCGAAATCGAAGCGAAAGACAATGGCAAAGAGGTTGGAAAATCCCTCGCGGTTGATGGTGATATGGGTTCACCTCTAATATATAATTTTGAAGTGCAAGCGCTTGCAGTCGATTTTGCAACTAGACCTGACGGCACAACTGTATTTAACCGCTATCAGAGTTTGTTGGATGATATAGGTCGAGGGTTCCTCAATAAAGTCGCAGCAGAAAATAAGCTGATTATCCGCAATTTAAATGGCAAGGATCCGCTGATTAATGCTCCAGGGGCTCACTTGGAAGTGCGACCTGGCGAGATGGACCTACGTATAAAACAGCCAGAAGCAACTCCCACACCAACACCCGTTCCGACCGTAAATCCACAACCAACTCAACAGCCTACTCAACAACCAAGTACTCCGCCAACCTCTAATGATCCGAAAGAATTTGAATTCACTAATTTGCAACAGGCTCAAACTAAAGCAGCTGGTAAAAAAATTATCGCTCAGTTTAGCGCAACCTGGTGCGGTCCATGTCAGATGATGCACAGTAATGTTTTATATACGCCGGCGGTAAGGCAAGCTCGTGCAGGATATGTGTTCGTTTATATTGATGTCGATCAAAATCCGGACCTTTCTCAGAAATATGGAATTGGCGGTATTCCAAATTCAATGATTTTAAATGCAGATGGCAGCGTGGTTCAGGGCTCGTCCGCTGTTGGTGGAATGAGTCAGAGTGGCTACATTCAATGGTTCAAAAAATTTATGCCCTAGGATAATAATTTTAGAGCAGCATCCGTGGTGCCTTCTCCTACAGAAGAAGCATATATTTGGGCCGCGAAACTATTGAAGATCATGGTATTGCAATTTAGGATAAAAATAATTTGAGGACCCAACCGAGAGCTCACTTAATTTAGTAAGTGAGCTCTCGGTCTTTGGGCATCTGGAAGCGGATGGGGGCGGGAGTGAAGGCAACACCAAATAGCGGGAGAAAGTGAACGGCTCAGAGATCTGAAGGCGCACCTTGGCAAATGCGCAATCTCACTCTAAGGGGTGAGATAGAACAAAAATCGTGATCAAAAAATTAAAATTCGAAAAATATCAGCGGCAGTAATATGAGATCCTTCGCCCTTGCGGGCATCGGACGTGACAACTGCCGCTGACGCGTCAGTTGTCTAACTGCAGCCAGTGGTCGTTCCACATGAATCACACTTCAAACAGCTACCATTTCGTACGAGAGTCAGCGCTTGGCATTCGGGGCAAGGATCGCCCTCATAGCCTTTGATGCGAGCCTCATAGCGAGCATTGTAGCGATCATAAATAGTCTCGTCGAAACTCGTTGAAACTGCGTGAGTTTGGACAGTTTTGCTAACACCACCCGAAGCATCGACCGCGACAGCAGTATTACTCATAAGTACCGCAGCTTTTGCTTCTGACGATACTTGCGCAGTACCCACTGCTTTAGCTTTCACATGACGATTTTCATTCACGTCTTCAGGCGCAATATGTGCAAGATCGTTTCGACCAAGATAATTGATCGCGAGATCGCGGAAAATAAAGTCGATGATCGAAGTTGCTCGTTTTACATTGTCATGCCCTTGAACCAGTCCATTTGGCTCAAAACGGGAGAACGTAAACACTTCTACGAACTCATCGAGAGGGACACCGTATTGCAAGCCAAGGCTAATTGCCACGGCAAAGCAGTTCATCATCGATCTTAGGAGGGTGCCCTCTTTATTGATATCGAGGAAGATTTCTCCAACTTGGCCGTCCTCATATTCGCCAGTGCGAAGATAAATCGTGTGACCATCGATTTTGACTTTTTGCGTGTAGCCTGCTCGACGACCTGGGAGTTTCCGCCTTGTACGAACGTATTCGGTAACCACTCGTGTCGCAATTTCTTTGACTTTTTCAACAGGGGTCTCTGCAGCTTCCACAGCCTCAAGCCATTCGGCCGAGGTCGCATTGAGGGGTTGACTTAGCTTCGAGCCATCGCGGTAGAGTGCGTTGGCTTTAAGCATAACCTGCCAGCTTTTCTTATATGCCGACGCGATATCGGTCATATTTGCTTCATAAGGCAGGTTGATCGTTTTGGAGATAGCGCCGCTGATAAACGGCTGCGCTGCAGCCATCATCATTATATGACCTTCAGCAGAAATAAAACGTTTACCTTTGCGACCACATTTATTAGCACAGTCAAAAATCGGCAAATGTTCATCTTTTAGGTGCGGGGCTCCCTCAAGAGTCATCGTTCCCGTCACGTATTCGTTAGCCGCATCGATTTCATCTCGTGAGAAGCCTAGGAGTCTAAGGAGATTGGAATCTGCGCGGTCCAAGTCTTCTTTTTTGATGCCTAGATTCTTGATACAGAACTCTTCCCCAACCGACCACTTATTGAAGGCAAAGGAAATATCGAAGGTTTGGGGTAGATCTTTTTCAATGCTTGCAAGGATTGCATCAGAAAAGCCTTTTTTCTTTAGGGATTCGTGATTGATATGAGGCGCACCCTTAAGAGAACCACGACCAAGACAGTAAGAGATCATTTCATCAATTTGCTGGCTCGAGTAACCAATTTTCTTCAGCGCAAACGGAATCGATTGATTGATGATTTTGAAGTAACCGCCACCGGCAAGCTTCTTAAATTTAACGAGACTGAAATCTGGCTCAATACCTGTCGTGTCACAGTCCATTAAGAGACCGATCGTGCCAGTAGG
>CAZUYQ010000066.1:0-22667 GCA_964624705.1 uncultured Polynucleobacter sp. | reverse complement strand
GTTATTGATGAGCAAATAGAACGGTTAAGAAAGTCGATTTCACCAAAGGCTGCGCGACGGTGGTTGCGAATCACCCTCAGCATATGATCTTTATTTCGTTCGTATTTTGGAAATGCTCCAAGCTCTCCAGCCATCTCCGCCGAGGTGCGGTAGGATTCTCCAGTCATCATCGCCGTGATAGCGCCTGCGATATCGACTGCTTCTGGTGAGTCATAAGGGATACCCATCCGCATCAGCATGGCGCCAATGTTTGCGTAACCTAGGCCAAGTGTCCTGAAATCCCAGCTTCTCTGAGCAATTTCTTTGGAAGGAAACTGCGCCATCTGCACTGAGACGTCAAGAATCACGGTCCAGATGCGGCTTGCATGTAGGAATAAATCGATATCGAAGCCTTTGTCTTCTGAATAAAAGGTCAGAAGGTTAAGACTTGCGAGGTTGCAAGCGGTGTCATCAAGGAACATATATTCGGAACAAGGATTGGAAGCATTGATGCGTCCGTCTTCGGGGCAGGTATGCCACTCGTTGATGGTTGTATCGTATTGAACGCCTGGATCTGCACACTGCCAAGCTGCGTGTACCACGTCGTCCCAGAGTTTTTTTGCTTTGATGGTCTTTGCAATTTTGCCATCGGTACGGCGCGTTAAATTCCAATCAGAATCTTTTTCGACTGCAGTCATGAAATCATTACTGATGCGGACCGAGTTATTGGAGTTCTGACCTGACACTGTTAGATAGGCTTTGCTTGTCCAATCAGTATTGTAGGTTTCAAACTCGATGTCATTCACACCTTGTTTTGCCAGCTCAACGATGCGTTGAACGTAGCTTACTGGAACGTGAGCTTTACGTGCTGCCTGCATCGCTTTTAGAAGTGCGTTGTTTTTGGTGGGTTCGAGGCGATCATCTCCAGTCATCGATCCAAGAGCTGCAAGAATCGACTTAAGATGCTGTTCAATGACTTTTGAACCACAGACCAAAGATGCTACTTTTTGCTCTTCAACGACCTTCCAATTTACGAATTCCTCGATATCTGGATGATCGAGATCCAAGCATACCATTTTTGCCGCGCGTCGCGTCGTACCGCCAGATTTAATGGCACCCGCTGCGCGGTCACCAATTCTTAGGAAACTCATAAGGCCCGAGCTTTTGCCACCGCCGCCCAGAGAATCCCCTTCACTTCGGACGTTAGAAAAGTTTGTTCCAGTTCCAGAACCGTATTTGAATAAGCGAGCTTCACGAGTCCAAAGCTCCATAATCCCGCCCTCGTTGACGAGGTCATCTTTTACTGACTGGATAAAGCAGGCGTGGGGCTGAGGTCTCTCATAAGCATTCTTAGATTTTTGAAGGGTACCGGATTTTGGATCGACATAGTAGTGGCCCTGGCTTGAGCCTTTAAGGCCATATGCGTAGAAAAGGCCCGTATTGAACCATTGAGGGCTATTGGGGGCACACATTTGGTGCGCGAGCATATGACAGGTCTCATCATAGAAAGCTGCAGCATCTTCCTCTGAGGAGAAATAATTAAATTTACGCGCCCAATCGGTCCAACAGCCTGCAAGGCGGTGGAATACTTCACGAGCATCGGTCTCAGCGCCGACACGAGGGATACCAGCTCTACGTAAATATTTTTGCGCCATAATATCAGTGGCAACTTGACTCCAGAAATCTGGAACCGTGACTTTTTGGGATGACGAGGCCTTACTACCGTCCGAGTTCTTAAGCTCCGAGGTGCGATCCTCAAATTTGATGTCTTCATAAGGTTGACCTGCAGTCTTAACAAAACGTCGCGTAAATTTCATGACGCACCCTCCATTGGTTTGCCAAAGGCACAAAAAAACCCTATATGCGGTGCAAACTACACCACATAGACCCTGCTGAGAAATTGAATCGTTGCTCTACTCAAATTAGGATAGCGGCCACTCAGATTCGATGTCAAGAGGCCGACACACAAAATATGGTGTCCACATCTCATCCACACCACCACATGTTGTGTGGGCATAAATTTCAACTTTGCTCTATGATTTTGATTTCACTTAAAAACCTGCCGGTTTTTGGAGGTGTTCCTGATCATATCCCCACATAGTTATCCACAGCGGGTAAAAAGATGCTTGTGGATATCATTTAATAGGCTTCCATCTCTTTAAAATATGGCAAGCCCATTAATCGAGCACGAGGCGGGAATTATAGGGGCAAAATGGCGAAAGTTTACTGCGCGGTTTTTGCTTTTTCTTCCATCGAAGACGGGTCTGGCGTAAGCGCTGACATACGCTTTTCACTTAAAAATGTCGCAATTGGGATTTTTATTTTTTCGCCCTGGGTGATTTGAACTGGCACCGTGGTTTTACGGCGACTACCATCCGATGTTACGAACGTATATTGAGCTAGGTGATAGTTACCGGTGATCAGCGGCAAGACGGTCGATTTATCAAGTGGAAGATCTAGACTCGATCCATTTAGGGGGGCAGTTCCAGATTCAATACGAACAAGATCAGTCAACACGCCAGCGCGGTGGGATGGTGTCGGAATGATTTCGACAAAGCCCACTTTAAGACGTTGATCGTCTGCAGGTCCAAGATCATATTTAATATTGCGAGATCCTTCGATTCCCACGGAGATATTGTCCCGCATATAAAGGACGGGAATTTCCGTCACTGATTCCGCAAACGGATAAGATTTTCCTTTTTCAAAAAGTCGAACTTTCCTAGAGCCGAGGCAAGACCAATCGTCCTCGGCGCAGCCGAGATTCACGATAACATTTTTTGCATGTAAATTAATGGTTTCGCCTTCTTTTACAAGTACCGGAGAAGGTTTTAGAGTTGTGGATAGCCTTACTTGTAGAGATCCTGGTAATACGGCATATGCAGTATTAAGATTTAAAAAATGCTCGCCATTCACTTCTAGATAGAGGGGCGTGCCTTTGATTTTTGCGGACCGATCTAGATCTACTTGACTGCTTACGTTGACTCGCAAGGTAGCGGGGATAACGGTTCTACCCTCGCCTTCAGCTAGATCAATTGTCGTGGATGAGCCATTCAACTGAATTTGATACTGTCCTTTTAGCAGGTAAAGGCGATTTCCATTGGTTTGGCTTTCGGTGTATGGGGCCATTTCAGAAGACGGTGAGACAAAAAATTCAAAAGAATTATCAGGAATTTTTTGGCGTCCTTTTTTGTCAACACTGATTGATGACAGCGGAAAGCTTACAAGCCTTGATGGTTCATTATCTTTGCCTTCTAATTTCACCTGAAGAGGAACCATCCCCACTAATAGATCTCTAGTACCCGCAAGCACCGCCAAAGAAAAGTGATTGATAAGATGCTGGCGAGAATGAGTTCGTTCGCTACGTAGACATTGAATGGAAAATTTATCTTGTGCGGTCGGTGGCTGCATAGGTACAAAATTAATTTTATGTGCAGTGAGTTGATTTGAGCTACCGGGGTATACGTTTACGATCTGGCTGCTGCAGTCTGCCAATACTAAATAGCTCCCCGGAGCGAGCTTTACCGGTTCATTAAATGTTCCAGTTTGTTCTGAGACGAACTGCAGTGGGGATTCAGAAGCTATTTTATAGAGCTCGAAAGAGCCCGTGTCTAAATGATGGACAGTTAAAGTGCCATGAAGTGTGACGCGGTTGCAGCCTATAAGGCTTAGCACAGTCAAAATTAACAGAAAAATATTGCTTCGGAAAAGTTGCATGGTCAACCTATAAGTCTTTAGGTTGGATAGAACTCGCAACCAACCTTGATATCAAAATACGTAATTTGCAGCGGCGCCAACGAAGACACTACTAAAGCTTCCCGCACCGACACGTATAACAGGTCCTACCTTTAGCTTGCTAAGAAAAGTCCAGTTGATTTCTGTTGAGAAACCGCCTGCCACTTTACCGCCTTTTGCTTTTCCATCGACCTCCGCCCCGTCTTGCGGAATAGCATAGACCATCAAATATCCAAGTTCCACACCAGCTTTAATCTCGGATTTCCCTGGGGCAAAGGGCAATAGCCAAGAAGCACCGATGAACCCGCCGTGAATGGTTGTATCATAGTCCCTATCGTTAAGACGCCAAACGCCCGAATAGGGGGTATAACGTCCTGTAATAAATAAGCTTCCGTCAGGTTTGGGAGATTTTCGCCAGGAACCACTGAGAGTCGACGTTCCTAGCCCGCTCCATGTACCGGCACTTGGTTTTACATAAGCCCATCCAATAGCGGTTCCTAGGGAAAGTCGTTCATCGAGGGCGATGCTTGTTGCCGAACGGACAATGGGAGCCTCAGTTTTTTTGTCCGCAACGGCTTCATCAGGTTTCGGTGGGACTGCCGGACTTACTGTTTCGTCAGCTTGGGTTTCAACTGGCTCGGCAGCTGGTTTTTTTTTGCTTTTTTTCTTTTCGGGTGAAGCTGTCGGCTCGACACTGGACGCAGAGTCATCGGCCCCTGACTCTTGGCCCTGAGCCTTCACCTCTAAAAAAATGCACCCAGCTGCAAATGAAAACATCATTGATAAAATAAAAGTAAAAGAATGCATGCTATCCTCCACTGAGATCGCAAGAAAATGTTTTAGAGAAGCATTTTGAGTTGAGCTACGTAGCGACGATCAACAAACCCTTTGTCTTCGTTGGTTGTTGGTCCCAGCTGTTCCGCATAGGTGGCGAAACGTAGAATGAGCAACCAAGCGTCGAGCTGGATACCTCCCGAGAGCTCCCCTTGATGGAGGCCGGCTTGGATTTTTAGAATTTTGCCTAAGCCAAACTCCGAACCAAAATTAAATTTTCTACTGTAGTGAATGGGCTGATTAATCGCGTGTGCGTCAATGGCTGTAAGCAAATACATGCCGTTAGACATATAGGGTTTTAGGCTAATCCCCGTGTTAACGGAAGCCTGCCTTGGAGCTGGCCGACCTAAAGTTTCATTAACTGCTTTGTAAGGAGTGCCACCAACGTCTGCAACGCTCACCCCTAGCGTTGGTTCCATCGTTTTGACTGGGGTAAATAACATCCCAACGTCAACTCCTACGCCCTTTCCACCTACAACATAGTCGCTTAATTTTTTTTCACCTGAGCTAGACTCGGTACCGCTACTTTTTGAGAAAGCGGTTATGTCAGCGATGCTAAACTCGCGATTAACGCCAGAGGTGAAAACGCCTTTAATGGAGGCACCCAGGCTTAAACGATCCTCAAGCATGCTTTTGGCGTAGGTAAGAGGAATCACCGCAGTCGCGCCTGCGTCAATATCAGCTGAGACCTGATGGTGAACAATAAGGCTTCCGCCGACATCAACACCAATGCCTAAGCCAAATCCAGGGAAAATTAAATGAGGCGTAAAACCTAGATTGACGTACTGATTTTTACCTTCAATCGCCTTGAATGTATCAATGACTGCAGTAACGCCGTTGCCTGATTTAGAATCAGTTGACCCGCTCATTAGATTATTGACGTCTTTTATGGTCGCTATGGTGTTTGAGGAAACGCCAAAACTTGGATTTATAATCTCCATCGACCAGGAGTTAATGCGAGCTAATCCAGCTGGATTATAGAATAAGGCGTTAAAGTCGTCGGCGACAGCGACGAAAGCATTCCCCATCCCGAGTGGACGAACCCCATAATGGGTCCATTTCAGCTCGTCGGCGCATAATTTCTCGGGGGCAGAAGCGCATAAGACGAGCAGTCCGATCCCCAATTGGTAGAATTTCGCATTCATGACAACCTCACAACAGGCAAACGTAAAATGATACAGAGAATTATTTGGTAGACAGCTATAGTATCATGGCTTGATTAAGATGTTGAATGGGTCAAAACAAGAATGTTACCATCTTGAGTACCGCCCACGATATTTTGGAGATTATTATGTCTAAGCCCGACGTCGCTGCCGAGCGCAAAGAACAGATTGTTCGTGCTACTGTCGAGTGTATTACAAAGCACGGTTATCATAATTTTTCCATGCAGGACGTGGCGAAAACCGCTGGTGTCAGCAAGGGCATCATTCATTATTATTTTTTAAATAAAGATGAATTGATGATGTGCGTACTTGATAAGGTCGCGGGTGACATTGAGCGTGTCCTTAGCCAGGAAATGGATACGAGCAGTGATCCATGGCGTAAAATGGAGATTTTTATTGAAGTTTGTTTCGATGTTGTTCGAAATACCAAAGAATACTATCAGGTCAACATGGATTTCTGGACGCAGATAAATCAGAAGACCGAGATTCGCAAAGTGATTGCTGACCACTATGCAAAATTCCGTGAGGCCGCGGCACGCGTAGTTCGTGAGGGTATCGAAAAAGGCGCTTTTAAAAAGCTAGATGCTTCTGCTTTCGCATCCTATGTCATTGCCGTCATCGATGGCTTGAGTCTGCAGTGGCTTTTTAACGATCGGGTTTATGATTATGATCAGATGTCAAAAAACGCGAGCTCCCTCATAATGGCGGGACTGAAACCATAATTTCCGCTCCAATTGTCACGAAAGGTCACACCACATGACACGGACATTTGCTGTGGAAGAAGCACTAGCAGTTACATCGCGACTTGGGACCCTCAGTCCTGAAGATTACTTGGCGGCTCTGGATGTCCTAGAGGCCTATGAATGTTGGGATCCATGGGTTACTGCGGTAAAAGCACATTCAAAGCTTCATCCTGAAAGCTTTGTCGAGGATTACTGTCGCTTAGCGCGAATCCAGATTCAGTATTATGAAGATGTCCTGGCGGCATCAGACTGTTGTCGCATGATTGTTGAATCATCGGGGATGAGCTTTGACCTTTTTAGGTCAAGTGTATTGGATAGGGTGATTGACCATGATGACTTCTCTGCTGAAGGAATTATTCTTCAGTCTGTTTGGGAGCGTTTCTCTGATATTTCTGATCGAGTGGCTTGCTTAGAACGAGTCTGTTTTATTTATGAAAAAAAACATCATAATGAATCTCTTTTGAATCAGTTCTATGAACGCCTTATCAAGGTTCATCCAGAGAATGCAAAGGCTCTGCGGTATTTTCGAACGCTGCATACTCAACTTCAAGATTGGCCTGCAGTTGTATCCATATTAAAGCGTCTCCTGGCATCTGCTAAACATCCACAAGAAGTGTTTCGTTATGCGCAAGAACTTGCAGCCATTTATTTGTATCAGCTGGATGACGCCACTAGCGCACTTCACTATATTGAAGAACATTGCGCCAATAGTACTCTAGATACTTCAACCATTCATTATGAAGCGTATCACAGGCTAGGTAAGTATGATGGTTGCTTGAAGGTTCTAAGGGCATGTCTGGTAAATATCGATGATGACTCGACTAGGTCAGTGATTCATTACCGCATTGCGTCGTTGTTTGAGCAACAAGGTCAGTACCAACTTGCCTTCGAAAACTATGAGAAAACCCTTCGTCTTCAGGACCGCTTTCTAGAAGCTATCGAAGGACTCATTAGTACCAGTATTAAACTTAAGAACTGGACGCATGTAAAAGAATGGTTAACCGTTTTATCTTCGGCGGTAACCTCTCCATCTCTTGCTAATCAAGTGAATGCAGGTCTGCATCGACTGGATGAGGGTATTCGCGATGCAGTCCGGAGCTGAACCTCAGTCATTGTCAGTGCGCATAGGTCAAGTCGTCGTCATCTCTTCTCCTGAAGATCATGCCCCAACAAAGCTTGATTGGGGGCGCTGGGTGGCGAATACGGCGTTGCGTTTTGAGCAGTTTGAAACTCCGGCCCCGAGGCGAATTTTTCTTTTGGATCGTCATGAAGCAAAAATGGACCGAATGTCTCCGGAATCTTTACAGTATGCACGTCAAGACATGGCTACAGCTAATATTTTGGAACTATTCTCCAGCTGGTCTGATGGAACTTTAGCTCTTCTGTGTGGATCTTTTCACTACACAATGTCGTCGTGGCTTGAAAGCGTCAGACAGATTGCTCTTGCGTCATATGGTTCAGGGATTAGCGGGCTTTTGCAGCGACAACTTGATGGTTGGCGAGAGCTTTCTCTGGCTCATCGAGATGATTCATTATTCGTTTTATCTGATGCCGGATTGCGATTTCAGAATGCGAGCGAGCACTGCGATGCATGGACAAAACGTGTTATTCGCAGCCGCGTCGTACCAGAAGCTAAAGGCGGGTCTTGGGCTGCCGGGGTGATGAGGATTCACTCGGTCGGTGACGGGCTTGGCCGACTTGTTCGTATTCATCGATTGATAGCACTGGATCCGACGGAGTGGTGCGGTGACCCAGAATGGGAGTTGAGATTAGAGAAAACATTTGAATTCTGGGCGTCACGAATTGGACAGTTGTGGGTCAGTCTACCTGCCGCAGGTATGATAGCAGATGTTGCAGCTCGCATTTCACGCTTAGGGATGAAGCCAAATATTCGACTCTGTGCACCATCAGTCGTTTTAGGCTGGCATCCGATGCGTGATCTCTATCTTTTTTTTGGCGCAAGCCAACCTGTTCGATTGTTTGTTTATATGGATTCTCAAGAGCGTCTTCAGTTTATTATCGTCGAAGAAATTCTAGAGGATAAAATATGAGTATTCCTCAGGAAACATCGCAAAAAATACATACTGTCGATCTCTCCTGGACGGGCTCACTCTACGAGCCATCCTCAGATACGCTATTGGAACGGCTTGAAGCTTTATTAATATCAACCAGTCCAATTTCTGAAATTATTATTTTGCGATCTAACGCGGATCTTCATGATTATTCTTTTTCATGGTTTCAATGCATCAGAGATGATGCGATGTGGATTGACCTCTATCGGCGCTTAACAAGATGGCATTTGTTGTTTGCCCGGATGATTCAATCAAAATCAAAATTTGTTTTTATTTCCGGTCGCGACGTTGTTGGGTCCTGGTGGGAATTGGCACTGGCTTGCCATGGACGGGTGTTCACAAATCCTTATGCTAAGGTAGGCTTTCCGGAAGTTTATATCGATATGTTCCCGCCGATTGGAATCATAGGTTTAAAAAAGATCGCTTGTTATGACGGCCCGTCATTTATTCGGAAAAACGCTATTTTGCATGCTAGAGAAGCGTTTAAGGTTGGTGTCGTTGATCTTTGTCTGCTTTCGGATTTATGGATTCAAAAGGCGGGTGTCAGTCATTTGAGCGCTTGGCTAGAAAATTTCAAACCAAAACATGACGATCGTTCTTTGCACCGCTCGGATTATACGCGATCAATGCCCTTAGAAAGCCAAATTGTCGAACAAAGGGCAGACGCGCAGGTGCGAAATTCTTGGCTTTCCCACGTGCGAGTTGATACGAGTTTTACGATGTTGAGGGAGCGGAGTCTTAGCGTTCGAGCAATGACTCTCGCGCAAATGCGGGCTGCCGCGGCCGCAAGATTTTTACATAGCGATTACCGTGCTTGGTTATCAAGGCGAGCAAAACGCTACCGACTTGGACTCCACGATCGGTGGTGGGTAGGCATGACCAACCTTATTGTCATTGAAGTCGCGGAAGCGTTACCACCTGCAGAAATTATTCAAAATCTATTGCTAAGACGTAAGAGAATTATCTTCACCGCGGCAGACCATCACGTTCTGAGATCGGCCCTGGAGTCTATTCGAGGTCGTTTTGATCGACGTGAGGCCGAAGGTCGAGATGCATTTAGCGCTTGGGATCAATCGGTTGGATGGGTTTCTACGCCTCGGCTCTCCGAAGCGCGCAGTTTAAGGTGCCGGTTTTGCGCAGATGATCGAGTTGTGTTAGAGCGGGGAGAATCTAAGGTAGAGTACCTCAGAATCTCTGGAAATTTCAATCATGCCGGGATTGGATGGTATGAACAGTTGACCCTCGATTCCGATTTAGATCAGCAAGACTCAAATTTATTTGAGATTCAAGAAACAATAGCACTTATGGCAAATGGCGTGCTTCAAGCAAAAAAATCGCTAAACACCCAAGATCATCTTTTGCCTCTGACTACTAGTTTGAGATTGCTGTTACTTGAATTTCTGGTCCGATTTGGCGAGCGAGTTCCGCGTTGCACCTCCCTCTTAGCCCTTTTGAAGCTCCTGGGTGATAGTGGCTGGGGATTTGCCGCTGATCAGTTCCAGTGGGAAAATCTTTTAAAACATTCAAAACCAACTCAAGAAGTGGTCGAAAGATTTTCTGGCATTTGGCAGGAAACGGATTCGACGTGGAAAATTTTGAAGCTGCAGAGTGTTCTGCATTTAAATTTCGACCGCGGTGGAAAAACGACCCAAGTGGACGACACGTTAGATATTCGAAGTGGCGCCGCAGTAACACGGTATATCGGAGCCTTTGCTCACAGAGTGGTTGGATGGCTTGTTGAACAGAATTTTGTCGATAGTCGAGATGAAGCCGATCTTTTTGTTTCGCTTGCATGGGGCTACCCCGGCAGCATTCCTCTACCTTCTACTCTTGCCTTCGAAATCGGTAGAGCTCGGCTAGAGCGGTGGCAGCGTCAGGCTGCACCTGACCTATTGAAGGCTCCAAACCCTTGAAGATCAGGGTGTCGAAACTGCAACGGCAACTTTTTTCGACATGTGTACTATTATCCACAGTATGCGCCATTGTTGATAAATAACCAATAAAATCAATGTATTAAGTTGGCGTTTTACCAGCCGTTTATTTGGCCTGTTAATTGCTAGATGGACTATGAAGGCAATTAAGATGATCTTAAGGCCATAGGAAGCTAGGAAGAAAAAACCATGAGAAACAATCAACAAACCATCGCTAGACGCGTCGACCTCTCAGGAGTTGGATTGCACAGTGGGCGGATTGTACGAATTGAGATTCTGCCTGGTGACGTGAATTCTGGAATTATATTTAAACGTACTGATATTTTAGGAACACCTGCCGTTGCTGCGCATGTGTCAAATATTCAGTCTACTGACCTCAATACGACCATTGGTATTGGTGAAGTCCGTATATCGACTATTGAGCATCTTATGGCGGCATTTGCAGGCCTTGGTATCGATAATGCTATTGTAAAAATTGACGGTCCTGAAGTCCCCGTTATGGACGGTAGTGCAGCTCCTTTTGTGGACGCTATTCTTGCAGCTGGTATTTTACCGCAGTCTGCCGAACGTCGCATGTTTATTGTCCGTGAAAGTTTCGAACTTCGCCAAGGCGATAAATGGATAAAAGTAGAGCCAGCAGACGTGACTACTTATGCCATGGCGATTGAGTTTAAGAGCCAGGCGATTGGCAAGCAATCTTGTGAAATTGAGTGGACCGAGGGTTCGTTCGAACAGATTTTTGATAGTCGTACCTTTTGTCATGTAAATGATGTTACGGCCATGCGGAAAGCTGGCCTAGCTTTGGGCGGATCGCTTGAAAATGCGATCGTAGTTTCTGATGATGAAGTCCTAAATCCTGAGGGTCTTCGTTATGACGACGAATTTGTTCGTCATAAATTGCTCGATTGTATTGGCGATTTGGCGCTCTTAGGCGCGCCTCTAATCGGTAAAATTACCGCCTCGAAATCCGGTCATGGCCTACACGCGGGTTTTATGAAAGCTTTGTGGCAAAAGCGTTCGGAAGTTCTAGCAGTCGTAGAAGATGTAAATCGTATATATTCTTCGCCAGCTCAAGAAGCGCGTGCAGCAGTTGTAGGGGTTAAATAGTCTTCGGCTTAAAGCAGGTGATTTTCTCTATAGATAAACACTTCTTAGAAAACTAAGGGGTGTTTTTTATTTTGGGATCATCTGGCAGATTTAAGTCGTCGATCTCATTTCCAACGAACTTAAAGGAAAAAATATTCCGTATTGAGAGTTCTCATTTACTGCGGGCATTAAAAACAAAATACAGAGTTATTATAGATATTACCGTGGATACACCAGAGAAGATGAGCGGCAGATCTGCTTTATATGTTTGAGTCACATATATCATATCATTTGCTTGCACTGCTGGTGGGGCAGATGATTTGAGAAGATCCGCATAAGAAGATTGATTCTTTCTTAGAATCCTAATGGCAGAAATATCGGCATTCTCTGTCGGTCCGCCCGCAGCGCTAAGGGACTGCAATAGATTGGAACCGGTAGGGACGTAGTGAATTCCTGGTTCACGAACATTGCCCCAAATGTTTACCGGGATCAATAGTCCGGCTTCAGTAGAGGTTGAATAATATTCCGCGCTCGGCCTTGCGCCAAGACCGAGTGGCTTTGTATAAATAGGCTCTTTGGAGTGTTCAGCAGCGTAGACCAACGGAGTTCCTATAACTTGGGATAGCGCCAGCGCGCCTGTTATAAACTTTCGACAAAACATATCCTACCTCCACGCCGAGAACTCATATCTATGAAAATAGCATAATTACAACCAGTTGAAAACCCACCCAATCCCAACTATGCCTGCTACTGTAAGCAGTAATGGTCGTTTCAATGATCTGATTCTGGAGATCTAATTATTTGTAGTAAGAAAAGGATTTAGCAATCGACAATCTCTGGAAGAGATTCCTTTGGGATCACGGGGTTCTGTTCTAAGTTCCTTTTGAGCGGACGAACCCACCTTAGCAGTCATGTTACGACCTGTTAATAAACGACTCTCAGGTTTTGTTAAAAGAAGCCGATCTTAATATTCTCAAGTGCGAGAATGGATTCAATGAAGAGAAGAGAATATTTCCATGCACAGAACTGCAAATATCAAACGAATTGCGGTAGATTTTGATGGCACACTAGTAATGCAGGATAGTAATGGTGACTTCTATCCCACTATCGGGGCTAAAGAGGCACTAGACTCGCTAGTTGCTCAAGGCTTCCATATTATTATTCATACATGTCGAACTGGAATAGCTTGGCGTGAAGGGTATTTAAGCGAAGAGCTCGAACTTATAAAAAACACTTTGGATCGATTCTCGATCCCCTTTCATGAGATTTTCGCTGGCGATAAAGTTATTGCCGATACTTACATTGATGACCGCTCAGTCCCCTATCGAGGGGACTGGGAGGCTGTGATTTCTGAATTCAATCGCCTAAGAAAGTAATGGATCTTTGGCCAAAAGCGTCAATGCGTTATCGCGCACCTGTATCACGCCGATCACATGGGCTATATCAAGGGTGGCTAATGGTTGAATATTCTCTTGGCTTAAGATGTAGCTACGTTCAATAGGGTGCGGGTTATTTATAGTGATAGCGTTGACATTGGGCGGAAGCCATTCGTTTTGATTGTTGAATCCAAAGAGGGCTACAGTTGGAACATTGTTTAGATAAGCTAAGTGCATAATCCCTGAATCTACAGCTATGCAAAGGCGCGCAGATTTAAGTTTCTGGGACATAGAGATTATATCTGTGCAAATAAGTTCAAGTTGATCTGAGTTCGCTTTCTTCAAACTAGACCAAACAGTGGCACGAGTTTCGTTTGGAACAATAAGTAAGACCTTCCAACCTAGACCAAGTAATTTTTCTACAAGTTCAAAACTCTTTTCCTGGGGTAATTCCCGATTTTTCCAGGCCGCATGAAAGGCACAAGCAATTTTCCGCTCTGTAACGAGCGCGGGCCTTCCTTCCGGCAACTTATAAGGAATACCGAGTTTTTTGCATGCATTGAATGGTCTATCGTATCGATTCGAAGTTTTTTCTACGTCTACTGTGACGATCTTTCGACGCCAAACAATACTTAGAAAAAACCTATGCCGAATGTCTGCACGGATATCGATAACCACGTCGACGCCTTTAGTGCGCAATAAACGACCGCATTCCAATATTTTTTTTACATTGTAGCAGCGTGGATCATATTTTCGTCTTTTCTGTGCCCACGGAGCAAGAAAAGGTATGACAGTTTCAACATATGAAAGAGACTGAGCCCATTTTGACCAGGCAGGGTTACAGACGATAACAACGGAGTGGCCAGCCGCATGCATCGCTCGTGCAGCATGGAGGGCCACACATAAATCTCCTAAACCCCATGGTTCGAAAATTGCAAATCGTGTCATTGAAATAACCTACGAAAGTATAATTACGCAATCTCAAGGGATAAATCACTTAAGTTTAGCAAAAGCTAAAATGTAAGTAGATATTACTTCTACAATAAACTCGCGCGTTTACCTAAACAAACAGGATTTTACTATTGTATACTAGAAGCGGGAGATCACCACGATTATGACAACTAGATTTTACTTAATTTTATTGAATATATTATTTTGCATACTACGAAGTACAGAAGTTTACGCAAAAAATAATGGTGTAAAAATCCAAGTCAAAATATCCAAAAATTCCGAGAGAGAAAATGAATGCAAAGAATTTAAAAAGTCGATCATCACTGCTATAAAAGCAAAAGACCGGTTCTCAATCGAAACAAAATCTAACACGAATCTGACTTTGGAATTTAGTTGTACGTCAGAATTAATAAGCGGAAAGATAAGTTTTACTCCATTAGCTGGAGAACCCTTCACAGTAACGAGTCATGCAGTTCCCATTGCTGGTAATCTAAATGATGACCCAAATATTGTGGTTGATTTTCTAGATGCGCTTTTAGATGGGTTGCCTTGGGCCGGAGAGGTTACGCACATTATAAAGGCAAGATTACCTAAAGATGATGAAATTAGAGATATACCAGGTTATCGTCTCCAAGCCAGAGCGACAATCACTCTCGGATTCTATTCTAATGCCTTATTGGGGCGATGCATACCTCTCGACTTCGGTGTGCCGACACTCAATGAGGGCGAAACCGCTGCCAGTTTTCGGGTCCTCGGCACAGTACTTATCCGCCAGATTGAATCTGTTAGATCACAGGCGGATGTTTATCCGAGTTCCAAGAATTTGGATTTCCGTCAGCAGTTTGTCGTTCGTTTAGCCGATCCCGAAAAACTTTCTGAAGGAACGATTGAGATAATTAGAAACTGTCATGCCCGTATTGCGCGTGTAGAAAGTGAAAAAGATCCAATAGAAATAAATGAAATCCAGCAGAGATTTGGTATAGCAGTCGGAAAATTGACCGGTTCAAATGGCGTCGGCTCACCGTTAGTTGGAAGCGGATACATTCACAACAGACTATTATTTGGATCCTATTTAATGATGGATGGTTTTGTAAGTCATGCGGTTTACACAAAAGCCTATCGCCCGTTGATTCAGGGTACGGCAGGAGAATTGAGTGAAAGCCCTGATATTACAGATGCACAGTTCTTTGCTGGTACAAGATTTAAAATTGAACGATTAAGTGCTTTATTCGGCATTGGCGCCATTATTGAGAAATACAACATACCCTACCTTTCGGATGTCGATGGTACTAAGGGAGTGAGGGAATCTGCGACGAGGGTCGGATTATTGCTTGGAGCGAACTATGGATTTAAAAAGCTTAGTTTTGGTTTAAGGTTACCGTACTCTCAGTGGGACGGCAAACGTTACGCTGATCTGCATTTTTATACAATGTATCGAATGTCAAAAACTTGGACAATCGGAATGGATTTGATTGCTAAGACCGCCGATTCGATTGTGAGCGATGTACCTTCGGTACAATATACCGGCGTAGGACTGTTTTTAGGTATTCAATTGGGGCGATGAATGCGGAAGCTTAAGCCTTTACGCCGCAAGTTTACTGACTCGGTAATAATTACCATCTGAGTCGGACGGAGCTATTAGGTTCTCTCTCAGTCTAGTCATTGTTAAGGTTGAGTAGAGCTTACAGCTTTCTTTGCATGAAGGTTCAATAATTTCGACGAGATTCGCAACATCATTTTCTGTTGCTCGACCCTCGGGAAAGCTAAGAACGATAGCATCGGCTTGCTCGTAAACAAAAAGCATAGTTGGTACGAATGCGGGAGCGCAGTCAATAATGATACAGTCGAAGTGATTTCTCAATTTTGTGATCAGGGTTTGCATACTATTTGACAGAAATTCATGAATGTCTTCATCGCTATGAAATTCCTTTGATAAACTGAATACTGTTAACTTCTGTCTGTGATCGCTCTGCGATGTTTCTCCTTGAATTTTTCCCCTTAACTCAGCCAAAGAAATAAATTGATTAGAGTTAGAGGGAACATAATCGCTGAGTGAACGATCCTTTGCCAAATAATCTGCATCGATGACGAGAGGTCGAATCCCACGTGCACGCATAGCCGTAGCGATGCCAACTACGGTCACGGTTTTCCCAACTTTAGCAGCGTGTGATGTTACTGCGATGACTGGACAAGTTCCATTTTTTATATCCAGAACGCGACGCTTTAGTGCATGAGCGACTCGAAAGCCCAGACCATTTTCCATCGCGACGGTATATGCTTTGCGATTTTTAATATCTGTTGAATATGGAATTGCTCCTAAGAACAATGGCCTTTGATACTGAGAGAGTTGATGCCTGTCGAGTATTGTTCCTTTGAAGAGATCCATCACTGCGACTGCTATTAAAGCAATTGCCGTTAACAATGCCAGCGACGCGATCAGAATCGGGAGCTTGCCAATTTTAACAGTATCGTTAAGCATAGGTTCTTCTGTGATATATAACTGCGCGAATTTTGTATCGCGCTCTATCTGTGCCTCTAAATACCGCTGAGTTAGCTGTTCTAGAATCTTTCGTTCTTGTGCTTGGACTAGAGTTAATTTGCCGAGTTTTGCTCCCAGGCCTGGCAGATCGGCGATTTCTTTTTCATATTTTGACATTTCTATGCGAGCAAATTCTTGTTGCTGTATTGCAGCTTGAAGAGTCGCTTCCTGGGCGAGAATGTTACCTTCGGTTGTCGATAATAACCCCGTCAAGCTGGATCGGTCTAACATGTTTGCACGAGTAGATAGCTCTTGTTTAATTTTGTTTCGAACGTCGCTAAGTTGTCGTTTTAAATTCGATGACACATCATTCGACGCTATAGATCTACTATTTGAAAGAACTTCCTCGTACCTACGCAAGTCTGATGTGAGCTTCGTTAAGCGCCCTTCTCGGTCTTCAAGCAATCCATCCTTTAAATCGTCCTTAAGTCGGGCGGCGACCTTGCGACTTTCACGAATCGCGATTTTTGTTTGCTCTATATCTAAAGTCGCCTTGGTAATCATTTCACTGGCAACTGCGAAACCCTTGTATCGTGGTTCGACAGTACGAGGATCATTGGAGATTTTATTTTTCCGAATAAACGTCGCAATTTCCTCGTTGCTTTTATCAAGGGCTTGTCTGGTTTCATCAATTTTTAGCAGTAGGAGCTCGGCTTTTTTTGCGGCTTGCTTACTAAGGAATTCAGAGTTTACTTGTTGCAAGGCCTCATAGGCGGCTTTAACAGCGCTTATCGCCACTTCGGGAGTCTTGTGGCGGTAGCTTAAAGTCATGCTGGCTACTTCCATGTCTACTTCGAGTTTGATTCGATTTTTAAAGGCTTCAAGCTCAGGTTTTTTCCATTTTTGTCGAGTACGCACATACTCAGATCCAAATACGAGTTCCTGGAGTTCTCCGTAATACTGTGAAATCTTCGACTTAGATTTAAGAGATCCGGCGCGGGCTGGATTAAGATCTGGGTCCACCTTTTTTACGGCATTGAACACATCTCCTGATTTAATAAGGACTTCTTGACCAGATAAAAAAACACTGCGATCAATACTGTTTTCCGCAGCAAAAAGAGTAGATGATGACCCTAGAAGTGAGTTCTTTGACGTCTGAGGTAAAGCGAAAATTTTCGCTTGAGCAAGGTAGTCTACTTCGATGTTGCGAAGGATAAAAATAGCAAAAGGATAGGACAATACGCAGAGAAGTAAAATTATCCTCCACCTAAGTTTAAGCGATGATTTCGCGATATTTAGTGTATAGTCCGTTATCATAAATGGATTCATTCCTCTGAATCAGAATTCGCCTACACGGTTTATCGGTAAAAAATGCCTATAGTTAAGTTCTAATTAGAACAACGTTGAAGTCGTCAACATTGAACCTTAGAAGTATTGATTTTAGGATCAATTTTTTATGTTGTACCAACTTCATGCGGCCTGTGACCTTTCTTTTAGTGAGTTAAAAGAAAGAATCTCACCAGTTTCCAAATCTAATATGCGATCCGCCCCTTTTAGGGCATTAATGCGATGCGAAACAAAAAGAACGGTCGATTTACCCTTCAATTGCTTTAGAAGGTCAACGATCTCTGATTCGGTCTGTGAGTCTAAGTTGGAGGTAGCCTCGTCTAATATTATGATATTGGGTTCTCGTAATAGGGCTCTAGCAAAGCAAAGACGCTGCTTTTCACCCATAGACATGCCACTCAAATCTTCGCGGATTGTTCGTGAAAGCAAAGTTTCCAGATCCTCGTTTGGACGTAGTAGCATGACGTCTGCTAATACTTTACGATACTCGGCCTTAGTAATGATCCTCGTTTGGCTATAGTCTAAATTCTCTTTGAGAGTGCCTGAAAACAAAAATGGTTCGGCACTGACAAAACCGATTCTTAAGTTAGAATAATCAATACCTCCCTTAATATGCCTATCATTTATAAGAATTTGACCAGTTGTTGTTTTTGTAATCCCTAGAATCAAACTTAAAAGAGTGGATTTCCCGCTGCCTGAAGCACCAACGATACCTAGTTGGCCTCCCCTTTCAAGAAAGAAGTTCAGACCATTGTAAAATTCTCTTCCATTGGATTTGAACCTGAAGCGTAAATTTCTCACTTCTATACTCGGAGGCGGAGGACAAGGTTGATTGAGCGTGCTTACCTGAAATGTTGAATCTATACTGGGTTGAGCGTTCAAAGCATTATGAAACGGTGCAAGCGCCAACGAACGTTCTTGACTATCAGATTCGAAGAAAAATTCAATTGTGCGTTTGAAAAAAATACTTACGGGAATTAAACCTGAGACACTTTTCGAGGTCCTAGATAGCGCTTCCACTAAACGCATCATCATATATACCATAGATATGAAGGTCATAGAATCTGCGCTCGATCCATTCTTTATCTGAAAGGCAAGGAGAATTGTGATAAGACTTATGCCTAGAACTGTTGGTATCAAGTTTACAAACGAAGAGAGTGCACGCGCCTTCAAGATTCTATTTACAAATGCACTGTTTGTTTCAGATGCAGAAAGAAGTTCATATTCTTGTAAGTTTGAACATCGAATAAAAAGAGAATTTTGGGAAATTCTGTTCGTTGTCGAGATTAATTTACTGCTAAGGTCGATCTGATTTTCCATGATTTTTGAAACTTTTTTATTCACTATGGAAAATATTATGCCGACGGCTAATATTCCCAAAAATGCAAAAATAGATTCAAATGGCTTAAAATAGACCATCCATCCTAGAAGTCCCAAAGATGTCAAAGAAAAGGCAAATAGAGATCCAAGATTAAATATAAATATGACTGCCCCGATGAACACTGTTCCAATTAGATTATTAATTTCGGACGCGGATAGATAGCGATCGTTCTCTGATATGAGTAGTCGATACACCGCAAGTTGACGCAACCTGCCCCTGAGAATTTCTTCGACGGCAGCGCTGCCATGGTCAATCGACCAGAGTAGAAAAGCTCTTATCAATGCTAAAAAAGGTAGAATTGCGATAACAACCCACTGGTAATGACCTAAGTAATTCAGGTATTGATCAAATGGTGTTTTAGCATCGGGAGCGCTTAGAAGTTTTAGTACAATAGCGAAGCCGCTAGCGAATGAGGCTTCAACAAGTGAGAGCAATAAGCCCGCTACCATGGTTGAGAGAAAAGCAATAGATGCTCTCCGACCAAGCAAGGTAAAGAATTTTTTTGGGAACTGAATAATACTCATATTTCTTGACTCCATCGAGCGTTTCGGCAGAAGTCAGGAAAATTCAAAGATATTCCTAGTAACTAACTATCAGTTGAAGTTGGCGTTTTGCTAATCTTATGGGAAGAATCATTTGAAGTTAGTCGTTTATCTGAGGGGAGCGAGTCCCCGAAATCATCAAGATGCGTTCGGAAAGTTGTTTTGAAAGTCCAAACCATTGACGATCACCTAGTTTTTTTAAAATAAGAGTGACCTTTGCGAGAAAATCTGATCTTCGTGCTAAGCGAACAATATCTGCCATACTGAATAAGTTTGCTAGAGTAATCTGATCGCCTTTCATATCTGCAACGTCGAAGGCAAGCGTCATAAGATCTAGGTTTCCTGGATCATCTCTAAAGAATTCAGCAAGTCTAGCCAACGTTTGGTCAGCGAATTCATGATTCTTTGCTTGATCCGCCAAAACGATCATTGCAGATAGACATTCGATCTCAATATTTTTTCCGATAATAAGCCGACATCGATTTGCTGTCTGAGCAGCATGCTGTGTATCACCGATTACAAGATAGGCCTTTATGAGCTGGAAGAATGCAAGAGCATCGGTAGCATCTAGCTTAATGGCGACTTTGAGTGCATCCACAGCTTCTAGAGCACGACCAGATTCCAGCAATGCTTGGCCAAGCAAGGTATACATTGGAGCATGAGGTTCGATCTCTTTTTCGCATTCGTCAATACAGGTTTCGAGGTCACCCGTATTCAATGCAGCCCAGGCGGCGAGAAACCGAACAGCCGATAGATTTACTTTGTTTGCTAAAAGAACGAGGCTATGCGTGGCGCGTTGGCCCTCGTCTGCACGAATAGCCATTTCCGCTAAACGAGAGAAATGATCAACTAACGGTAGACCTAATTCTAAGCTTAATGAATCAGCGATGAGAAAATCATCTCGTGGAGATGACGAGCACCTAATGAATTGATCGATTCCTTGCATCCACGAACGAACACCGTCCGTACCTGGTGTTACTAGCCCTATAACAATATTCCAAAGAAAGATCTCGGCAGGATGGGTGAAAGAAACGGTCTGTTTTGAACAATACCATCGCCAGAGTTTTGGTAGCGATGCGAGGGGATGTTCTTTCATAAGGCTAGTCATTGGTAGACTTTCTCAGGAAGAAAAATATTAAAAGAGCAACCTGGGATAATTATATCACAGCTGGAATGTGTTATCGAGATGTGTGCCGATTTTGCCAAATCCCTGTTTTAATGATTGGTCGTTATGAATTGTCTTCTTTTATGCCTTTTAGGTAATTTTTTGGGAGCGCTACTCGGCCCTTTTGTGACTCAATCAATTTTCTTTCTTGAGATGGGAAGAGTTACCGCAATATTTGCGTTTATTTTTGGTGTTTTTTACCAAAGAACTCGAATTTTATTGTGGCCATTGGCCGCGATGATTTGGATTTTTGTACATAATCCGTCCGATTGGACTATTGGAGTTGATGGCGAGGTTGTTCTTTCAAATGGATGTGGTTTTGTTACGGATGATCTTTTAATTCATTCATTTGGACGTATTCAGATTTCTCGAGGAAGGAGCCTTAAAGGTGATATTGTTCGAAGAAGCAATGTCATTGGGAGGCGAAATTCGACGGCGACTGTGCAGGTTCCGATGTCGACGACGTCATTTATCTGCAGATATGCAGGCATGTTTCGTAAGGATTTACTGACACAGTTAAGTCAGTGGCCACCGGGAAGGCGGGAATGGTTGCAATCATTTCTTCTTGGGGCTGATATGAAATTAGATTCATTGACGACTGCGGCACTAAGACGTTTAGGTCTTTTGCATATTGTTGTTTTAAGTGGGTCGCATCTCGCGGTTCTATCGATGTTCTCATTGTTAAGTCTGAGATTTTTGCCGTTAGTATTCTTTAGTCTACGTGTCTTATCGATGCGAACTTGGACGTTTATCTGGACGCTAAGTGCAATTTTCAGCTTTATTGGCCTCGTTATTTTTGCTTTTTTGGTGGGTTTGCCCCAATCAGTGCAGCGCGCATTAGTTCTTTGTCTTGTTTTGCAGGTTTCCGATTTATTCTGGATTAGGCGGCCTAGTGGGGAGAGATTAGTTGGCGTGTGGTTGGTGCAAACGACGCTATTTCCGGTGCATATCTTATCCCTATCAATGTTTTTATCATGGTCGGGGTCGTTGATTCTGTCAGGTTTTTTGACATCTAATTTTCGTAAATCTTGGTTCATAATAATTAGAGAGAAAATTTTCATTCAGACTATGTTTTCAGTTTTAGCACTTCTCGTATTTGGGAATATGGGAATAGCATCAATATTCGCAAATATTCTTTTTTCGCCTCTTTTTTCTTTAGCGTTGCCAGCGAACTTATTGATTTTGTTCAGTGTCCCAAAGTCTTATATTGCGAAATGGTTTGTTGAATCGCAGATGTTTCTGCTAATGCTTGTACGCAAGATGGATGATTGGCAGCTGAATCATCCATGGTCAGTATTCGAAATCACCAAAACTCAAGATCTGCATCACGTTATCATTGTGCTAACCCAAATTGGGTTTGTTCTACTTTTGCTAGGTCGACTCTTTTGGCGGACAAAAGAGCGACATAGCGATAGTCTTTAAGAATTACGCATACAGTTCTTGGGCATTTTTTCTTGCTTGAATGGAATCTGGTGTCACGTGACGCTCCTGACGTTTACGCTCTTCCAATTTAATCATTGCGAAGTAAGCGCTTAGTCCCGAAACAACGCCAAAAAACAATGCTACCAAGAAAAATGCGGGACTCCATACAGCACCGAGAAGAAAGAAAAAGAAACTAATTCCTGCGGTGATGAGCGCGTTCACTTGAACCTTGTCGCGGTGAATAAGACCAAGCTCACCTTTTAGAATGCCGCCGTGAATACCTTCAATAGTTACATGTCGCTCAACAGGTTTATAAAAATGTTTCAAAGCATTGTTCGGACGATAGACATAGTTGGCATGCCAGAACGGTAGATGAATTAACTGAATCCCCGCAATGTCCAACTCGTGGCGGCAATCTAATAAATAATCAGCATGCATCTGTGCAAGATTGTAGTGATACCACT
>CAZUYQ010000065.1:19353-27679 GCA_964624705.1 uncultured Polynucleobacter sp. | reverse complement strand
CAGTGAGTCATCGACTACGATGACGCGTTGGCCTTCTAGCACGCTCTTGAGCGGATTTAGTTTCAATCTAACCCCGAAGTCACGGATCGTTTGTGTGGGTTCGATAAACGTTCTGCCGATGTAATGATTCCTGACAAGACCGGTACGAAGGGGAATGCCCGAGCGCCGTGAGAAGCCTTCAGCCATCGCAACACCACTATCTGGAATTGCCATGACTAAGTCACCGACAGCAGGGCATTCATCGGCAAGGATTTCGCCAATGCGGCCACGACGAAGATAAATGTTCTCACCGTAGAGCAGACTATCTGGACGCGCAAAATAGATGGGCTCAAAGCTACAGAAGGAGAGGGGTTTCTTCTCTTGGGGGAACCAGGAGTTTAGGCCTTCGGATGTAAGTTCAACAATTTCACCCGGCTCAACATCTCGTTCAAATTTTGCTCCCATTAAATCAAGGGCGCAGCTTTCAGACGCGATGATCCATGATTTATTTAACTTTCCTAATACCAGAGGTCGCAATCCCCGTGGATCACGAACCGCATACATAGCAGATTTCGTCATGATCGCGAGTGAATAGGCGCCGTGCACCTGTCTCACTGCATCTCCGATGCGTTCACGGATAGATTCCTTGTTGCTTCTCGCAATCAAGTGTACGAAAACTTCTGTGTCAGAGGTCGATTGAAAGACGCTGCCTGATGCTTCGAGGCGTTTTCTGATTTCGCGGGCATTGGTCAGATTACCATTGTGAGCAATGGCAACTGGACCAAGTATGGTTTTAAATTGAAAGGGTTGAATGTTTTCAACCAGGGCCCCACCTTGGGTCGAGTACCTGACATGGCCGACACCATAGTCACCTTTAAGTCTTGTAATGACTTCCTCTGACATGGAATCACTGACAAGCCCAAAAGCTTTTTCGACGTGAAGTTTGGTGACTGCTTCTTGGTCAGTAGATTTTTTCTCAGATGAAAACGTCACAACACCGCAGGCCTCTTGCCCCCGATGTTGCAATGCGAACAAGCCTAAATAAATAAGGCGTGAGGCATTTTCATGCCCAAAAACACCGACAACACCACATTCTTCATGAAGTGGTTCTAAAGCCATAGGTTTTATTTCCTTTTGTCTTTTTTACATAACATGGGCGCTGCTCCAGCTCTTACGAAGCTCGGACCAAGATAAGTTTGCAAACGGTAAAGTCACTGTACCTGGTTTTGCGTCGAGTTTCATAACTTCAACACAAGAAAATCCTTCGTCCACGGCAACGGCTTTGATTTTTTCAATCTGTTCCTTGCTACGAGGTTCAATCACATAAGTCGTACCGGTTTCAGCGAAAAAATCGACACTATCAACTGCGCACCAAGATGCCTGACATTCTTTTGCAGAGCCAAGAAGCATTTTAACTGCTGTAAGTCCAACGCCACCTTGTGACACGGCCCTTGCTGCAGAAATCAATTCGAGATCATGGAGTTTCAGTAAGATCTTCTGAGCTTGGCGTTCGGCTTCCCAGTTGATTTCTGGGATGAGACCTTCTCTTGGCGAAATCCCTTCGAGCTTGCAGGCCAGAGACGCGGCGAGACTTTCTGTGGTTTTATGGGGACGAATCACAAAAAGTCCTAGATATGATTTCACAATAGCAGGAGTTGCTTTGCGAATATCCTCAACCCTGCCAACAACTCCTATCATCGGTGTTGGAAAAATACTTTCGCCATCGGTGGAGTTATAAAGACTGACGTTACCACTAACGACAGGAATAGAAAGTTCGTTGCAGGCTTTAGAAATACCATCGACAGCATCACTAAATCCACGCATCACCGCAGGATCTTCAGCACTACCAAAATTCAAGCAATCAGTTACGGCTAAGGGACTTCCACCCGCTGCGGTAATCGAGCGCACGCAACCTAGGACTGCTTCGGCGCCACCTGTGTAGGGATCATTAGCAACTTTGCGTTCATTGCAGTCTGCGGCAATCGCAACACCAAGCCATGGCATATGCTTGGTCTCATCACTGCGAATCCACAAGACAGCTGCTCCGCCGCTATCTGGACCGAGTACGGTACGTGTACCCACGTGCTGATCGTACTGCCGGTAAATAGGCTCTACAGAGCCAGTGTCCGCAAGCATTTTAAGAAGCATGTTTTTTGCGTAGGCAGGGTCTGTGAGTTTCTTTTGAAGCATCTCTAGTTTTGTACTCGCAGAAGACTTCGTCACTCGTTCGGCCATGGGACGTTCGTAAACAGGAGCATCGTCGGTCAATGGGGCAGCTGGAACGTCAATTTCCATGACACCTTGATAAGAAACTTGTACTCGGCCTGCATCCGTCACGGCGCCAATAATCGCATACGCAAGGCCCCAGCGCTCAAGTACCGCAGCAAGTTCAGGCCATTTTTTTGGTTCAATCACCATGAGCATGCGCTCTTGTGATTCGGATAACATGATCTCGTAAGCAGACATCTGTTTCGCCCGCAGTGGCACGCGGTCGAGATCAATATAAACACCGTTACCCGCACGGCCAGCCATTTCAAAAGACGAAGAGGTGAGGCCAGCAGCCCCCATATCCTGAATACCAACCACAAGATCTTTACTGAGGACTTCAAGCGTCGCTTCTAATAGAAGCTTCTCCGCATAGGGATCTCCGACTTGAATGGTGCTACGCTCACCCGAATCCTGCGAAGCGAAGGAATCAGAGGCCATGGTAGCACCGTGAATTCCGTCACGCCCTGTGGCAGAGCCAAGGTAGACCACAAGATTGCCAAGGCCAGAGGCAAAGCCCTTAAAGATTTTATCGTCTCGGATAAGACCCACGGTCATCGCATTCACGAGGCAGTTGCCATTGTAGGTTGCGTCGTAAGTCACGCTACCACCGACGGTCGGCACACCAATACAGTTACCGTAGTCGCCGATACCTTTGACCGCACGCTTAGCGATATACTCGGTGCGTGGATGCGAACGCTCGCCAAAGCGCAGACAGTTCAAATTCGCAATCGGCCGTGCGCCCATACAAAATACATCACGAAGAATGCCACCAACGCCGGTGGACGCGCCTTGATAGGGCTCGATATAGCTCGGGTGGTTGTGACTTTCCATTTTGAAGGCAAGACACATCGCACCCTCAAGTCTAACTACCCCTGCATTTTCTCCAGGTCCTACCACCACATTTGGGCCTTTGGTGGGGAATCTTTTTAGGTGAACACGAGATGATTTATAGCTGCAGTGTTCGGACCACATCGCAGAAAATACACCAAGCTCAGAAAGAGTCGGGGTGCGCCCGATCGCTTTCAGGATTCTCTGATATTCTTCTTTGGAAATTTTATGGCGTTTTAGGAGGGCATCAAAGCGCTCTCCCGCGGAACTGTCGATGGGGGAGGCGTTGCGAAGATCTTTTGCCGGTGAAGGGACTTTTGCTACATCGTGATTCATCAACTCGACCCTCGGTTAAACGCGTTCTAAAAACTCACGCCAAATCACTAGACCATCGTCAGAACCACCCATGACTTTGTCGGTCGCACGCTCTGGGTGCGGCATCATACCGAGAACGCGTTTATTGACCGAATAAATGCCGGCAATGTTCTGCAATGCGCCATTAGGATTTGCAGCTGCGGAAATCTCACCGTTCTCATCGCAGTAACGGTAGGCGATCAGATCGCTTTTTTTCAGCTCTGTCAGCACCTCGGCAGACGCATAGTAGCGGCCTTCACCGTGGGCAATCGGCATGCGCAAAACAGATTGAGTGTTCGATTTTAGATAAACATCGCGACATATGAATTTTAGCGATTCGTTATGAAGAAGCATACCTGGCAAAATCTGGGATTCGACTAAGATCTGGAAGCCATTGCAGATGCCCATAATGGCCCCGCCGCGCGCCGCGAATTCTTTCACGTCAGCCATAATAGGGGAGTGCGACGCTAAGGCGCCTGAGCGCAGATAATCACCAAAGCTAAAACCTCCAGGAATCACAACGGCATCAAGCTTTGGTAGCTTCGCGTCAGTGTGCCAAACCGTGACAGGTTTTAATTTGAAATGGCGAGTTAAGGTGTCTAAACAATCCGCGTCGCAATTCGACCCGGGAAACTGCAAGACGCCAACGCGCATCGAGTCCAGAGTCTGAGAGCGATTGGTCATCAGGAGAGCCTCTTCACCGTAAAGGTTTGTGCCACAGGATTTGCCAGGTATCGCTCCGCAATATTACGAGCGGCAGCGTCGGCATCAGCTTGGGTTTTGGTTTGTGCGGGATCAAAGGAAAGAACGAATCTTTTAGCGACTTGGACAGCTGTAACGCCATGAATCCCTTGGGATTTAAGCGTCTCTTGAATAGCTCGACCTTCGGGGTCAAGTACTTCGCCTTTTAACTGTACTAAGACTTCGTATTCCATGCTTGGAGTTATGGGGGAATCTGGGAGAGGTGTCAATGAGATTTAGGATCTAAATTGCCGCCGCGTGAGAGGAGAGCACTCTACCAAAGCGTCTGGGCTGAAACCCAAGCTTTTATTATATTCCCGGTAATTGACAATAATCCAGTATGTCCTCATAATAAGGACATACTGGAGATTTTATATGGATATAATGCGATTCCTTCAAGATGACGTAAAGCCCGAATTTGATTATATAAAATTAATTGATTTGCTAAATAAATATTCATCGCCAAGGAATCAAATTACACAACTTATTAAAGCTAAGAAGATCGTTCGAATTAAAAAAGGTCTATACGTACTTGGTCCTGATTTTCGTCGGCCTTTTTCTCTCGAAATCTTAGCGAATATGATTTACGGGCCTTCCTACGTAAGTGGAATGTGGGCTTTGTCTTATTACCAATTAATACCCGAGCGAGTCGAAGAAGTTACATCTTGCACGCCAAACCGGATAAAATTATTTGAAACGCCGGTGGGAAGATTCCGTTACACCTATATTCCTATGTCTCAATTTGTACTCTCTGTAGATAGAATTTCCGTTGACCGCGAACGATCCTTTCTCATAGCGACTCCAGAAAAATCTCTCGTTGAATTGATTGCAAAGATCAAAGAAATTGAAACTAAAATAGACTTATTGGAGTGGATCCATTCTATGCGTATTGAACTTGATTCGATCAAAAAACTACGGATCGGCGAACTTCAAATATTACAGCTAGGATTTCCCCAAAGACAAACTCAGTATTTAATTGACGTTGTACGAGACCTAAAAAATGAATAATGCCGTAAAACAAATGCTTTCAAGATACAAATGTAATTCGATTGATGATTACGAGAACGCATTTAAAGAAATCATTCAAGAAATCGCATTATTAGGACTATGGCGCTCGAAATTCTTTGAGATCGGAGCATTTTATGGCGGGACAGCTCTCAGAATTCTACACGGCCTTGAGCGTTTCTCGGAAGACATGGATTTTTCACTGCTCGAGAAGAATCCGAATTTTAATATTCAAAAGTATGAATCGAGTCTGGAAAGAGAGTTGACTGCCTTTGGGTTCGAAGTTTCAATAAAGAAAAAAACAAAAACACTTCAAACCTCAATAGAATCCGCCTTTATTAAGGCTAATACACTCGTGCATTTAATTCAAATAGCTCCAGACATTAAAACTCATCGAGAGCGAGTTCTTAGTATAAAAATTGAAGTAGATACAGATCCACCTTCAGGCTCCGTTACTGATGCCGTCAGTCACTTCTCACCAATTCCTTTTACAGTTAGAACGTTTGATCTTCCGACTTTGTTCGCAGGAAAAATCGCGGCCATGCTGTACCGCCCTTATAAATTTAATACGAAGGGCAGAGATTGGTTCGATTTCTTATGGTATGTCTCACGAAAAGTTACCCCCAATTTAGAGCATTTTCAGGCTCGTATCGCCCAGCTTGGCAAGTGGCCAAACGATAAAAAGATCGAGCTTGATGACGTTAGAAATCTTCTCCGAGAACGAATTGAACATCTTAATCTCATTCAGGCAAAGAACGATGTTCTACCATTTGTAAAAGATAGGTATTCGGTCGAGCACTGGACCAAAGATTTGATGCTGGCTGCGGTGGAGCAAATTGGACGTTCGTAGCAATCGCGCGTGTAAGCAATTAGAAAACACCGCCGCTCTAGCGAAAAAGAAATTCCCGAAGGATGCTCAGGTTCAAGCTACTGTAAAGTCGGTCCAACAGTTACTTGGAGATTGACGGACAAACTAAAAATAAACAAAGGGTCTGGCGTCATAGCTTTGAACAAAGCGTCTGCCGTTCAACATTTCAAGGGACGAATCAGGTCTTTTCTCGTCTTTTGAAATACAAGCGGAGGTGAGGACGCTCAAGAGAAGACTCAGTCCAATCCATGTCATGCTCACATCCTCCGCGTTTGAGAAAATCAATCGCCGCCGTGTCCGACTTTTTCCGGCTCTTCCATCACCGCAGCCTTGAAATACTCGCGGTTCATGCGGGCAATGTGCTCGACAGAAATTTCTTTCGGACATGCAGCTTCGCACTCGTACTGGTTTGTACAGTTGCCGAAGCCTTCTTTTTGCATTTGATCCACCATGGCAAGCACACGTGCTTTACGCTCTGGTTGACCTTGCGGAAGCAATGCAAGCTGGCTGACTTTAGAGGCGACAAAGAGCATAGGTGAGGCATTCTTACATGCTGCAGCACAGGCGCCGCAACCAATACAGACGGCCGCATCGAATGCCTTATCTGCGATAGGCTTTGGGACAAGGATATTGTTCGCATCTTGTGGTGAGCCGGTATTCACGGAAACAAATCCACCAGCTTGTTGAATGCGGTCGAATGCCGAGCGGTCGACGATAAGATCCTTTAAGACTGGAAATGCTTTCGCACGCCAGGGTTCAATGTAAACATGTTGACCATTCTTAAAGCTTCGCATGTGGAGTTGGCATGTAGTGGTGCCGTACTCGGGACCGTGAGCCTCGCCGTTAATCACCATCGAGCACGCGCCACAAATACCTTCCCTGCAGTCGTGATCAAATGCGATCGGGTCTTTACCCTTAGCTTGAAGTTCCTCGTTGACTACATCCAGCATCTCAAGAAAAGACGCGTGTTCACTGACGTCCTTAGCCTCGATGGTTTCCATCTTGCCGTCTGCGCCCTGTTTTTGTTGCCGCCAAACATGAAGGGTAAGATCCATTGCTCTGATCCTCTTTTAGATTGAAAAATTACTTATAGCTACGAGTTGCCAGTTTGACGTTTTCAAAAGTGAGATTTTCTTTATGAAGTTCCTCTGGTTTATTTTCACCTTTGTGTTCCCACACTCCGACGTAACAAAACTTATCATCATGACGCAGCGCTTCACCGTCTGGTGTCTGATGTTCAGTCCTAAAGTGGCCGCCGCAGGATTCTTCGCGGTGCAAGGCATCGCGGCACATAAGCTCACCAAACTCTAGGAAGTCTGCAACCCGACCCGCTTTTTCAAGAGACTGGTTCAGATCTGAAGAGTCTCCGAGAACTTTGACGTCCTGCCAGAATTCTTCGCGAAGTTTTGGAATTTGCACAATGGCCTCTTCAAGGCCTTTTTTGTCTCGAGCCATACCGCACTTCTCCCACATAATCTTGCCGAGCTCTTTGTGGAAACTATCAACGGTGCGAGAGCCTTTAATCGATAAGAGTTTCTTTGTGCGCCCATTAACTTCTGCTTCGGCAGCTTTAAACGCTGGATTATCCGCGAAAACTTTATCGAGTTTTTCACTGGCAAAGTAGTTCGGCAAAGTAAATGGCAAGACAAAATAGCCATCGGCAAGCCCTTGCATAAGAGCCGAAGCGCCAAGGCGGTTAGCACCGTGATCCGAGAAGTTCGCCTCACCCAACACAAATAGCCCAGGAATATTGGACATCAAATTATAGTCGACCCAAAGTCCACCCATCGTGTAATGCACGGCAGGATAGATCCTCATCGGTGTGTGATATGGATTCTCGGCAGTAATTTTTTGATACATATGGAAGAGATTGCCGTAACGTTTACGGATTGCGTCTTCACCCAAACGATTGATCGAATCGGCAAAGTCTAAATACACACCAAGCCCGCCAGGACCCACGCCCCGTCCTGCATCGCAGGCCTCTTTTGCCGAACGCGACGCGATGTCACGAGGAGCCAAATTGCCGTAGCTTGGGTACTTTCGTTCGAGGTAATAGTCGCGTTCTGCTTCAGGAATCTCTGATGGTTTACGAGTGTCGCCTTGTTTTTTAGGTACCCACACACGACCATCGTTTCGCAGAGATTCCGACATCAATGTTAGTTTTGACTGATACTCACCAGAGACCGGAATACAGGTCGGGTGAATCTGCGTATAGCAAGGGTTTGCAAAACCTGCGCCTTTTTTATGTGCCCGCCAGCTTGCGGTTACATTGCACCCTTTAGC
>CAZUYQ010000065.1:9661-19343 GCA_964624705.1 uncultured Polynucleobacter sp. | reverse complement strand
ACCGCATGCGCTGCGTGTGATGTCACTTCTCCCGTAATCAAATCGCGAACAATAATACCGCGGGCCTTACCATCGACAATCACAACTTCCAGCATTTCGCT
The DNA here is from genome assembly GCA_964624705.1 of uncultured Polynucleobacter sp. Lineage (GTDB taxonomy): Bacteria > Bdellovibrionota_B > Oligoflexia > Oligoflexales > RGVZ01 > CAMDKS01. Next base: position 19,242 of record CAZUYQ010000065.1, on the reverse strand, counting down.
ACGTGAATACATTTTAACGCTACCGCGGTTGATCTCACGGTTTAGAGCCGAGTAGGCGCCAAGCAAAAGCTGTTGACCGGTTTGCCCACGAGCATAAAATGTCCGGCTGACTTGTGCGCCACCAAAGGAGCGGTTATCTAAAAGACCGCCATAGTCGCGGGCAAAAGGTACGCCTTGGGCTACGCACTGATCGATAATATTACGGCTTACTTCTGCCAGCCGGTGAACGTTCGCTTCGCGGGCTCTAAAGTCACCGCCTTTTATGGTGTCATAGAACAGGCGGTGTACAGAATCGCCGTCTCCTTGATAGTTTTTAGCTGCATTGATACCGCCTTGAGCCGCGATCGAGTGTGCACGGCGCGGGCTATCTTGGAAGCAGAAGCATTTTACGTTATAACCTTGGCCCCCCAAGGTTGCCGCTGCAGATGCTCCGGCTAGACCAGAACCCACAACGATCACGTCATACTTACGACGATTGGCTGGGTTCACAAGCTTCATATCAAATTTGTGCTTTTCCCATTTTTCTTCGATGGGTCCAGACGGGACTTTTGAGTCTAAGTTCATATGCGTTGTCCTCTTCTTGAAGAGTAATGATCAGTTTGAAAAACGGTCTTCTTAAGCCTTAGTGAATGCAGCCCGTAAGCACGGCAATTGGAATCGACGAAAAGCCTACGAAAACAATCGCCGCGATAAGCGGGCCAAGCTTTTCTGAGACCACGTTAATATTATGATGATTCAGTCCGAGGCTTTGAAAAGCGCTGGAGACACCATGTCTAAGGTGCATCGCAAGAGCCGCCATCGCTAAGATGTAAAATCCCGAAACGACGGGATTTGAAAACCCAGCGATGACCATCCCGTAAACATCTTCTGCAGGGATTGCGTTGACCTCATCACTTGCAATACGAAATGTATAATGGGCTAAGTGGTAGCAAATAAAAGCAAACAGTAAGAGTCCTGTTTTTACCATGTGAAGTGACGCAAAGTTGGCATCAATGGTTTTCTCGCAAACATATTTTTGTGGCCTCGCGGCACGGTTTTGAATATTTAATTTTAGAGCAAACCAAAGGTGAACCACAAAAGCTAAAAGAAGCCCGCCACGTGCAAGCCACAACAGCCCGCCCAGTTTTTTAAGGCCTGCAGCATAGGTGTTCATAGCCTCAGGTCCGGCAAAAACCAGTAGATTTCCGGATAAATGTGCCAACACAAACCCTGTGAGCATAAGGCCTGTCACGGCAATGACGGCTTTAGCGCCAACGCCAGATCCCAGGAAACGACTACAAAGTGACATACTAAAACTCCCTCAATTCAATTATTCAGCCCTTTAATTGTACGCCACGATTCCTTACAAAGCATTAGGTCCCACGACCACTTCCACTGGCTTCACACCGCCAAACAAACGTTTGGCAACTCGTAAGACGTCCTGCTTCGTCACTTGACGTATGGTGCTAGGATAGCGCTCAAAGTCGTCCCAGCCAACCCCATAGAGCTCCATCAAAGCCATTGTCATCGCTTGTGATGAAGTCCTTTGCAGTCCAATCTCGTGAGAGCCCAAAATATGGTTTTTGGACCTTTCTAATTCTTCATCTGTTACGGCTTCTGATGAAATCTTGGACAACTCAGCATAGAGTCCGTCCAGAGCCTGTCGGACTTTATCTGGCTTGCATGCCAAATAAGCACCAACGAGTCCACCGTCACAACCCTGACTTGCAAGTGGGCTCACACTATAAGCGAGACTTTGTTGATCTCGTAGCGTTACAAAGAGCCGTCCACCATGACCACCCAATATATTCGTCGCAACATCAAGCGCAGCACGATCTGGATCAGACCAGCCAAGGCCTCGCCAGCCAATAGCCACGTGAGCTTGTTCCTTATCCATTTTGTTGGATTGCGGCACGTCGACTGTGCGTGGGTTTAGTTTGGTACTGTAAGGGCGCTTCTTAGTTAATTGCGGATGCCATTTTGCGAGTTGGGTGCTGAGCATGCGTTTTAACTCATTCTCTGGAATTCCCCCCGATACACCAATCACCCAGCGGCCACCATCGCGCCAGTTATGATAAAAATTCTGAAGCTCCGCTGCCGTATAAGTCTCAATGGTTTCAGGCCATCCAAGTACGGGAGCCGAGTACGGATGATCCTTGTAAACCTCCGCGGTGAGTCTTCGCATACAGCGGTAAGAGGCGGAATCCTTCTGCATCTTCATCGAATGAAGTGTTTCCCGCTGTTGACTGAGCCACTGTGTCTCTGGGATCAACATGTTCTGCATCGAGTCACCAAACATCGCCAAGGTTTCCTCAGCATAATCATTGATGGTGTGAACTTCCCAACCACAGCTGTCTTTGCCTGAGAATCCTGACACAACGCTACCAATGTCTTCGAGCCTGCCAGTAAACTCCTCGTAGCTACGGTCGGTCGTGGCCAAGCCACACATCCCAGCCATTGCGTGGAAAATTCCGGCTTTTTCAGTAGATTCGCACCTGAGCCCACCTTCGGTTGCGGCAATCAAACTAAACATCCGCGATTTTGGTAAATGCCGGTAAATAACAGGCACACCATTAGGGAGAGTCCAGTGGATCACTTGAACATCCGGTTTATGAAGTGCAAGAGAGGCCGGAGCTTTGGGTTTATCTGAAGAAGAAATACTTTTCCAGCCCTTCAAAAATGACTCTTTTAGCTGTGATTCTGTGACCACACAATCTTTCCCACCAAGGGCCACGATCGCCATTTGATCAAGTGAGAACCAACGCGCAAAGCCAGCCATCACGTCGGTTTCAGACATATCTTCTAGAAGCCGTTCGTAGGTCGATTCAAATTTCTCTTTAAGTGGTGTCATCAACGATAGGCCCAAACCTCTGGCAACACCGTCGACGGTCTCTTCGCGGTGAATTCGGTTGATTCTAAAAGCAGCGCGGGCGCGGTCAATATCAATGGAGGTGGCGGGTTCACTTGTTAAAAATAACGCAAGCTCCCTGCCGATGGATTCGCAGGCGACAAGAATCTTATCGGCATCGATGGCGGCACTAATCTCGACCACGCCGCGAAAACTCGGACTATAGGCCGAGCACCCAATTGCCGAGACAATACCGTCGCGGTCACGCAATTTCGTTTGGAGTCGACTAATTTCTGAGCCACCAAACACATAAGCTGCAAGGTCAACATAGAGGCCGTCAATATCTGTCATCGCTGGCCCAGGGAACGCAATCTCGATGCGAGTTTGTTCGTAGTCGCCTTTAACGATAGCTGTTCCACCACCCTTGACATGGCGGAAATCGACAGAATTCGTGTTTGCTGGTGGAACCTCTGATGATTTGAAATCAAAGTATTTAGCAATAATTGGTAGGAGTTTTTCAGGATCAACATCCCCTGCAACGACAACCGATGCTCTCGTCGGATGGTAATTTCTTTTGTAAAATCCTAAGAGATCGTCACGAGACATCGCGCTGACTGATTCCACTGAACCAATGATCGGTCTGCCTGCCTCCGTGCCAGGATACATGAGTGAGAAAATTTTCTTGCCGACGACGCTACCTGGATCGTCGTTGCCGCGTCTGATCTCTTCAAGAATCACTTCACGTTCACGCTCAAGCTCTTCTGGATCAAAGGTACTCCCAAACACCGCGTCTGCAAGGATATCAAGCCCAAGCTCTGTATGCGCAGAAGGCAAGGTTAAATAGTAAACCGTGCGGTCAAACGTCGTATAGGCATTGATATCTCCTCCAGCGTTCTCGACAAGAGCCCCAATCTCTCCGACTTTGCGTTTTTTGGTGCCCTTAAAAAGCATGTGCTCAATAAAATGAGCTCCACCCTGCTCGTTCTGATTTTCATGAAGAGAACCTGCCCATACATAGACTTGCACTGCAGCAACATGTGCCCCGGCGTGCGGGGCGATCAAGACTTCAATACCGGACGGCAACACACTGCGAACAGGTTCCATGAAATTTCTCCTGAAGTTTCTACGTCGTGGTGAAGATGGCAATCGGCCACATCAAAGCGCCATATCCAAACCAAGACTTACCGAGTGATGAACACCCGCTAACTTAAGATCAGGTCTCTGGACCGCATAGGCAAGGGAAAAAGATTTATTTATAACAGCGATCCCACCTGCAACAGTACTTGTTGCTTGGCCACCGGAACTGCTAGCACCCGCCCCTGCCGAAAAGCGGAGCAGGTCATAGACCTTCATACTTGCCCCCGCAAGGAGGCTTTGCTCACTATCGAGACTTCCAGTGGCACCGGGCGCTGCGGTGTCAACGATACTTAGCGACGGCGGTGTGGCTTCAAAGGCCTCCACGGCTTCGCGGCGGCGGTAGTCTAAATAGAGCATCACGTCCTTCGCAGCAGCCCAGGCAAGGCCTCCACGGTAAATAGTTGGGGCAGCAAACGCGACTTTTTTATTCGCCAGATTTTCTACCGAAAGACCAAAACGCGTTGTTGAAGTTATCCCTCCAATCATACCGAGGCCAAAGGTAAAACCTTTGATGCGGTCAGAGCCATCGTCAAATGCCTTAGAAGGATCGGCCGCTTCAACAAATTGTCCGGCTGCACCGAGTGAGAATTTTTTAAAATTCTGCGCAAGCCCGACGCCAATTCGTCTACGAACGGGAGATTCTCCCGCGCGAACCGTACCATCTTTATTCCAAGGCCCTTGATAGTCTTCGAGCGCACTTGTGTAATTGACCGCTGCAGCCATAGTGGATGTTTTCGAATCGACGATTCCAGCTTGATAATACTCGCGTCCGGCGACTGGCCAGTGATAACCGCCGCCAAAGGCGTATTGTTTTTCGTTAGCAAGCATCGCCGGGTTTGCGCGAACGGCAGAGTAACCGGTGCTACTGAGTGAGCCGCCGTTGGCAAAGGCTGTCGCATGCTCGCCGGTCGAAAGATATTCTTCAGGAAGTTTCAGTCCAACGTTTAATTTGTTTTCGGCAAATGCATGCGCCGCGTTTCCGATCAATATAACGGCCGCAAATTTTTTTACAAATCCGTTGCAGAGGTGAGCCATCCATTGCTCCTTTTTTATTAATTTTTTTATCTGGCTTTTATTTTACAACAAAGGGCGCCCGTGCGCCCTTGTTTCTAGAAAAATACTGAGCGGGAATTCGTTAGGCCTTGGCAGGAACCGCTTTAGGCATGGTGCCTGAAACCTCTGATTTAACGACTTTTATCACTGTATTTGCGGCCACTTCGACGCTAACGAAAGTGTCTTGAACAGTCTTAATTTTGCCAATAATCCCGCCCGTAGTCACCACTTCGTCACCCGCCTTGAGGTTTGTGATAAAGGACTGATGATCTTTCGCACGTTTTTGCTGCGGTCTAATCATAAAAAAGTACATAATTGCTAGGAAACCTGCAGGCATAACCAGCATTTCCCACATTGCAGGCTGAGCTCCAGCGGTTTGAGCTTGTGCATAAGCAGTGTCCATTAAAAAATTCATCATAGTGTATAGGTCTCCTGATTTTTTTTTACGCGATTCGAGCCTCTTTAGTTAACGTGCCTTGAGCCCCTTTGCAACCGTAATGTTAAGAAGTCTACCGTAGACGCAACACCAAGTCCTTATTGGGTTTTAGATGGCTTGTAGACTCTTCCCAGGCCTCTGTGGCAGGATGCCTACCTTATGGTTGACTTAAGCACACTAAATCCAGAGCAGCGCCGCGGCGCCGAGACCCTGACGGGTCCCGTACTGATCCTTGCAGGCGCAGGGACCGGTAAAACACGCGTGATCACTTACAGGATCGCGCACATGCTGGACCGCGGTATTGCACCTGACGCCATTGCTGCGATGACATTCACCAACAAGGCTTCACGTGAGATGGCCGAACGAGTCACCGAGCTTGTCGGAGCTGAACGCGCAAAAAAGATTAAGATCGGCACGTTTCATAGCTTCTGCCTGATGCTGCTCCGAGAGTATGGGTCGAGGCTTGGTCTTCCGAAAAAGTTTTCGCTCGCAGGAACATCCGATCAATTGGATTTACTCGGTCGCGCCATCCAAGAAGAACAAGCCCTTCACGGCGTCAATCTTGAGTCGCTACACGCTGCGATTTCAAAAGCAAAGAATGCCCTCTTGTCTCCCGAAGATTTCGGAAGGCGTAGTGAACATATGATGTTGAATCTTGACGGTGAGCTTTGTGCCAAGGCTTACGAACTTTATGAAAGACAGCTCAAACTCAACCGAATGATTGATTTTGATGATTGTATTTATAAAACGGTCCAACTCTTAGATCAATTTCCTGAAGTGCGCGCTCAGTTAGAAAATAGATTTCGCTACTACCTTGTAGACGAGTTTCAAGATACTAACGAAGCTCAGCTGCGGGTCCTCGAACTCGTCGCAAGACGCAATAATAACGTCTGTGTCGTGGGTGACGACGACCAGTCAATTTATAGTTGGCGAGGGGCAGTTTACGAAACTCTTGAACGCTTTGAAGAGATTTTTCCGGGCACGGTATTAATTAAGCTCGAGCAGAATTACCGCTGCACGAATACGATTCTAAAGGCCGCAAATACCGTCATCAAGAACAATACAAAGCGCAAAGAAAAAAGTTTGTGGAGTAAGAGCAATGCCGAGTACCCGCTTTTTCTGGAACGCCAAGATAACGAAGAAGAAGAAGCCAAGTGGATTGCCCTTAAGTGCATGTCGCTTATTGGCGAAGGCCATAAGGCCCAGGAAATGGCGATTTTATACCGCGCCAATAACCAGGCAAGAATGATTGAACTTGCCCTGAGAGAGCTTTCTATTCCTTATGAAACCTTCGGCGGCAGCAGTTTTTTTGAACGCAAAGAGGTCAGAGATTTTTTATCCTATGTCCGAATGGTGGCAAGACCGGATGATCGTCTGGCATTTTGGCGAGTCGTGAACACACCGCACCGCGGTATCGGGATGAAGTCGCTTGAAAAAATCGAGGCTGCCTGTCAGAAATCGGGGAAACCCCCGTTTGAACAGGCGATTGTCGATTCTTCAAACCTTGGCCTTGCCGGTAAAAGTCTCGAAGCGCTTAATGGTTTTATTGGTAGCATTAAAGAACTTCAGGGACTTGAAATGGCCACCCCTGATGATGTTAGAGCTCTATGTGAAGAGATTATTAAGCGGTTTCACCTGGCCGTGGATATTCGTGCTAATACCAAGGACGCTGCAAGCCGCGAACGCAAGCTTGAGAATCTGCGCTCGCTCCCCAACTGGCTTGCCAACTGTGCAAGCGATATGGTGAAAGAACGTGGTGCGGTCGACGTACACGGCCTCTTAGATAAGCTAACACTTAACGATCGTGATTTTTCCGAACGAGACGATGCCGCCAAGAAAAACCGCGTCTCGCTTATGACAATTCACGCCTCAAAAGGCCTTGAATTTCCGATCGTCTTCCTCTGTGGCCTTGAAGAAGATTTGTTCCCACACAAGAACAGCACTGGGTCTATTCAAGGAATTTCCGAAGAACGTAGACTTTTTTACGTGGCACTCACACGCGCTAAGATCAAACTCTATATGACCTGGGCCCAGGAACGCGGTGTCGGCACCAATAAGTCGATGCGCATGCCTTCACGGTTTTTAAAGGAAATTCCCGGCGAGATTCTTGACGGCAAGGTCGAGGGTACTGCTCCCAAAATGGCGACCCATGAAGAAAAACTTGCTAAGACCCTAGCCTCCTTTGCAAGCCTTAGGGCGGGTCTCACAGCAGGGCAAGGACCTAAGCCTAAGTAGATCTGTGGTACCTCGTAACTTATAGCACAAGTGCGCGCTCTCGCGTGGATACGCGATATCAAATTAGACCAGGCGTATTGGAATTAATGCAAGGGAGAGTTACGATGAAAAAGAGAAAATCCATTGCCTACACTGATGGAGGATTACATGGCTGCCTAAAAAATCCTGCCTATGCAGCTGAGTATGTCAATGCTCATTTCGCTGAAGATGACGAGGATAGGGTTTAAGCATTTTTAATCGCGCTGAGAGATCTCACCATCGCTCATGGCATGAGCACGATCGCGAAGAGGACGGATCTTGGGCGTAAAAGGCTCTACAAGACCCTTTCTAAGTCCGACAATCCGAAACTGGAAACGTTATCGCTGCTTCTAAATAGCTTAGGTTTAAAGCTTTCAGTCGAGATGAAGACAACGAAGAAAAGTTTCATAAGGTCCTGCACTTGAAAATCAAAGTCGGCAATCTTCCAGATGACTCCTTGAAGGCATTAGAAGAATGACAAAAATCCATTGATTTTGTTACAAACTCTTCGCGCCAATTTAACTCGAACGGAAGAACGCCTTTCCTCTGCGTGTCCGGCAGGACAAATTTTCGCAGAAACATTGTCGAAGAAATTTTATAATTGTATTCAACGCATTTTGTGCTCCATCGAAAGTGAAACAGCTCCACCAAATCACTCCGATCCAGGTTAACCATCCAAAAATCCTGCATGAAAATAAGCGCTACACGCTATATGTTGTGCTCAAAATTTGCACAAGACGCTATATGTGTTATTTTAATCTAAAGGACCAACACAACGATTAGGAGAAAATATGAACTTGGAAAATCAAACATTAAAACTTGAGGTTATATCGAACACACCGCCGGTAGACGATTCAAGTCTCTACCTCGAAACTTCAGAGACAATGCATTTCGGGACAAATTTGGCTGAAGAAGATGCGGTATCGAATCGAACTCGACTTACTGAGTTTGAAAACGGGTTCAACACTAAAATCGCACTCGAATTGGCGAAACTATCCGCGGCAGCATACGAACCATTTGAATTTGATGACAGCATCAGTTTAAAACTTCAGCTCAAAAACTTGGGATTTTCTCTCTTACAGACCTTCACAAGCCCGATCACTGGCACTCAAGCTTATCTCGCACACAATGGAGAATGCGCTGTTCTATCGTTTAGAGGAACTGAGCGCGAGCCGTGCGATATACTCACTGATCTAAAAGTCAATCTTGATTTGGAACTCGGCGGTCATCGAGGATTTTTTGAAGCGTACAACAGTATCAGCGCCCAGGTTCAAGCTTCTGTTACCAATATCGGCGATAAACCGCTGTACATAACTGGACATTCTCTTGGGGGAGCCCTTGCGACCGTCGCCGCCCTTAATCTTAAACGAATAGGTAAAACACAATGTTACACCTACGGTGCGCCACCTATTTGCACAGCTGTAACTTGTTCAAAAATGAAGGTCTCAGTCTATCAAATAATTGATGCGGGCGATATTGTTCCACGGGCTATCAAGGTCGGGACACGAGTTGGTGGAGCTATCTTACTGATTCTAAGATTATTCAAGGTGTTTTTCAGGTACAAATATCCCGTTGCAAAGACGTTAATTCTGGATACCTATATTTCCACTCTGCAAGCTATAAACTCAGATTTAGAAAAATACGACTACTTCCCGGATCCATACTGGATAAACGAAGAGGGGTTAGCACAATGGTTAGGTGACAGTAACGATTCGTATGGATTGTTTCTTAAAATACTTACAAAAAACTGGCAGCGTTGTATCAGAGATCACCGCATCGAAAGCTACATCAGCGCCCTAGAATCCAAAAATAACAAAACAGAAATGACCAAGTCATCCATTTGTAGTAAGTGCCCGATCAGTCCCAACTAGGAGG
>CAZUYQ010000065.1:6504-9651 GCA_964624705.1 uncultured Polynucleobacter sp. | reverse complement strand
TATACTTCCGATGGAACGATCTTTTGCTCAGTTGAACTACAAAATTGCTCAATCGAATTTATTTTTGTTGACTCCAGTTTTTGACACAGCGACTGCTTAGACAACCCGATGATCTTTCGAACGTCAATATAGGGATTTACTCTAAACATCTTGTTCAATCGCGAACTTGAACTGGCTACGTAATATTTTCCGCCCGAATGAAGAAGGGGGCCAGCTATCTCTCCACTAGCATTTGTTAGAGCATATGTCTTGATGCTTAGGGAGCTTAAAATAATACCTTTTGCATAAATAATTTGGCAGGCCTCTGGATCATCGGGAACCTGTCTTATTGCTTCGTAATCAACACACTCTTCACTGAGCAAAGTTGATTGCAAATCAGCCAAAGTCACCTCGGCTTTACTATCCTTACCGAGTTTTACATTTCCAAAAAGAGCGGTGACACCTCCATCCCAATCTTCATTAACGAGTGATTCATATCGAATAACAGGATTACGCTGGGTATTTAAGTTACAGCTCTTTTTTCGCAGTTGTTTATAGGCTTCAAGTATATATGAACCGTTTCCTCGGCAATCTGGAGGGACGGATCTTACTTTCGGCTTTATATAAAAAACATGTCCAGCGGCCTCTGCGGCGTCGTTCGCGAACGCGCCTGCGTCAAAACTAATTCCGTCTATCAAATTCTCGTCTGGTTTTATATTCGGAATTTTTGTTTCGCCTATTGAGGCACATCCCGTGAGAATCGCAAATAATAACAGCCCAAAAATCGTTTGCGTCATTAACTTTGCTGAATCACATTCCAACGTCTCAAATCGAGTACTGATTGCGCGTGAAAATTCAAGTGTTTCACTATATTCAAGAGTCGTAAAAGTCTTGCACGTCCCTAGCTCTTCTTGATCGAAAATTGCGTCTTTGCAACGTTCTCTTAATAGTAATTTTTGACTCAAGCTACTTACTCCAGAATGATTATCACTCATCGCATCATTTGACCCACCCGAAGAGCAACGAACAGTGTTTCCCACACACGAGTACGAGAAGTCTCCGCTACTCTCATCTAGACTATCATAGCGTATCAGCCGCGAAGTTATATTTTTAAAAATATTTAGATTTTGACGCCACGGACAGCGAACTGACACCCGGGTATACAGCTGCAACGGAATTGTTCCGACGTTAACACGACGAGACCATCTCACCCATATCGTTTGATGTTTTCTTTGACCATCATTCTAATCAGCGTTTGATGGCCGATCGCTTTCCAGCGTTTAGTTCAGCAATGAGATCATCAGGCAAAGTGATCGAGATCTTACTGCCGACAGCAGGACGATCTTTACGTCCTGAAACAACGAGACCTTGCTTAATATTTTCCGACCAATCGGTTTTATCCTACGTCGCTCGTGATCTTGGTTTTAAGAAATCGGGCGCAATAACATGGGTTAAGAGCGAAGCTGGCTGCAGTTACAAATGAGAAAGGCCGCCAGCGCTGGACAAAGGAGCGATTCAAAAACCGCTAACTTTTAAACTGAGTTTTTCTTTTTGAAGTTGATCTTGCAACGCAAGTTTTACCAGCCACTCAGCCGGTAAATCGAGCTTCTTTGCAATCTCCTTCGCCAATTTGATACTCACCGCAAATCGATCATGCTCAATATCGCAGAGACGCTGCTTGGAAATTCCAAGAAATTTCGCAAACTCAACCTGCGACAGTTCCTCGCCCATCCGATGAACACGCAGGAACTCGCCCAAAGAATTTGATTTAGTACTCATGCTTGTTAACCTCCAATACTTCAATAATCTCGTATCGATCTTCGGAAACTTCGCGGTAAATTATACGATAGCTTTTAGATAGGCGAACAGACCGCTGTCCCGCCCTATCACCACGTAATGGTTCATCGTGAAATCCTTTGTATTTACGAGCTTCCCGTAAACCAATGCTTTGCAGCTGGTCGATCCAGTAGTCAAATTTGCGAGCAATATGTTCCGGGCAGCGATTCAGTTGCTTCTGAGCAGTTGCAGTTAAAAATACCCGCATAGTCATCTCTCCAGAATAGTACGTAAAATATACGTACTTGTCAATGTTCATAATGCTGTTGCTAGACAAGTAACCAAAACGACTTAGAAATTATTGGTAATCAAGACTTCTACTACTACTGTCTAGATGATTTTTAAAAAGCTTTTGCTCATCAAACAAATTTCCTTCCCTTTTCATTCATACCGAAGACCTACAGTATGCTCTTAAGCTAAGGAAAAATCCTCTGATTCAGAGATTAGGATATGCATCGGAAGATCATGAAATGAATAAGATATTTCGCTTTAGTCAATTAAGCGATGTCCTCGGCAGACCTCTTTAAGGCCTCCATATGCATAAGTATGGCTTGCGGCTGTTGAACAGCACTTTCCGAAAATTCACGCAGTTTTCACAATGAGTCACTCAATAAAATTGACATCGACGCTGTCCATTGGCTTCTACAGAAAATGTCGAAAATAAGCTGAAAATTCCTACTTATTTCGCAGGCTCAGTCACCCGTCCCAATGACGTCCCAAACTCAATCACATCGCCGACTATAAGCTGGCGGCGGCGGCGAGTTTCCACCTCGCCATTGACACGAACTTGGCCTTCTTGAATGGCAACTTTTGCTTCACCACCGGTCCCGACCCAACCTTCACTTTTTAAAAACTGATCGAGGGTAAATTTGCGGGGCTTTTCTGCTGCGGGCTTCGTCATAGTTTCTCTTTTTTAAATAATTTGATGCGATTAAATGTCGATGGTCTCCGTCGATTCATCTTCGACTTCGGTTTCAATTTTGCCTTTTGCGGCCAGTTTTGGTTTCTTTGGTTTTATTTTGGAGTCGTCTTTTTCTGGCTCGTCATCCATCAGTTCTCTCAAAGATTTTTGATTGCGAACAAACTGCTTTAAAGCCCTCATAATGCGGCTTTCAATCTGACGGGCTCGCTCACGCGTGATGCCGTAGCGGTCGCCCAATTCCTGAAGAGTTAATGGCTTTTCTGCTAACATCCGGTCGTTAAAAATATCGAGGTCACGACCTTTGATGGTTTTTTTAAATGCCAGAAGTTGATCTTCAAAAATTTCAAGCAACTCGCCGTCGGCCAGTTGATCCTCAGCTGAATGAGCATCGTCGGACAAGCTCATGGTTT
>CAZUYQ010000065.1:0-6494 GCA_964624705.1 uncultured Polynucleobacter sp. | reverse complement strand
TAAGCTGCATGTCGACCACGTCTTTTTCGCGGACATTCATGGCTTCGGCAAGTAGTTTGGTGTCTGCCGTATCGTACTGCTGTAGAAGTTTATCTGTTTCCTTGCGAAGATTATAAAAGAGCTTCCGCTGAGCAGCAGTAGTAGCAAGGCGTACCTGACTCTTTGCATCCATCAAAAATTTTAAAATATAGGCCCTGATCCACCACGCGGCATAGGTCGAGAGTTTTACCCCCTTTGATGGATCAAATTTTTTCACGGCTTGCATCAGACCGTAATTGCCTTCTTGGATTAAATCGAGGACGCTGGTGCTGCCTGCACGAAACTCATTGGCGATTTTGACAACAAGTCGTAAATTAGAGGTGATAAGTCGCTGGGCTGCGTCACGATTGCCTTGTTCAAAATGTTGAACTGCAAGGTCGTATTCCTCTTCCGGTGTTAAAAGAGGATAGCGATTAATTTCTCGCAAATAGGATTGAAGAGGTGACTGAGATACGGGTAGTGAAGGCGTGCTAATGACCGCAGGTAAGTTTTTTTTTGTTTTTAATTTTATTTTTTCCGACACAAAAACTTCCTTCACCTAAACTCAGAGAGCACCAGAACTCGCATTTTTTCTCGTCAGAATTTCTATCGGAGAACAACCGTCCTTTATGGCTGGAATCGGGATCATAACAAATCCACACTCTAAGTTGAACAAGCGAGATCCGAATCGCCAGCGACTTCTGGGTTATATACTGGGTGAGCACGGCAAGCTCGAACTAACTTCAAGTTTGGCCGACCTTGCCCGGGTTGCCGAGAATTTCCGAGACCACGAGATTTCGGTCCTTGCGATCAATGGTGGCGACGGGACCATCAGCCGAACTATTACAGCATTCATACGCGCCTATGGCAACAAACCCTTGCCCAAAGTCCTGATCCTTCGGGGTGGAACGATCAACCTGCTGGCCGATAACTTGGGCCTAAAGGGTTCTCCGGAATCGATCCTGGTCCGTTTTATCGAAAGTATGAGCGAGATCCGCCAAACAAGGCTTGAGACGTACAGAACCCTCATGGTCGACGGTCACTATGGGTTTCTTTTTGGCAATGGAGTCGTCGCAAATTATCTCGAGGAGTTCTATAAAAAGAAGACCGGGCCCGTCGGGGCTATCCTGATGATTTTGAGAGCCTACCTCTGGTATATTTTTTCGCGCAAACGCTATGAGGCTTTAGTGGGAGAAAGGCGTTATCAGGTTGAAATCAACCATCAGTCGATCGATCTTGGCGAAAGGACCTCGGCCGCTTTTATGGCCTCAACCGTCGAACGCATGCCCTTGGGTCCAAGATTTTTTCCGCTCGCCCGACGGCCAGGACTTTTCCAGTTTTTCTCACTGGAAATCCCTGCTGCTCAACTGGTCTGGCGCTTGCCATTTGCTTTTATTAGAAACAGCGAGGGACGACATTTTGGTAAACTTTCGCGCCTGGCTTCAAGCCTAAGTTTGATCACCGCTGATCACGCTCCACAAAAATACACTGTCGATGGTGAACTGTTTTGCGTACAGGATGGTAAACTAGAGATATCACTTGGGCCTGCGGTGACTTTTGTCGTCGTTTGAGCCTCAACATCGGACATTTTAGTGGAGGCTTCGTGGCTACATCTCTAGGTATTCCTTTGGTCGGGCGCACGCCCCAGGCAGCTTCGCGACTAGCACCCCCGCCACCAAAGGCCGTGGCCGAGGCACTTGGAGTGACCAATATTACCATCGAATGGCTTGCGGGAGACGGATCTGACCGCTGTTATTACCGGGTACGTTCGCCGGAAAGAAATAAATCTTACGTTCTTATGCAGCTTTCGGGCACTGATTTGGAGAACCTGCGTGCGGGCAGTTATGACTGGATAGAAATTAGCAAAATACTTAATGATAACAATATATTGGCGCCAAAGCCCGTCGTCACACTGAAAGATTTCGGAGCTCTCCTCATTGACGATTATGGCGACGAAATGCTAGAGACCGAAGCCCTTCGCTATCACCGCAATGGTAATCTTTCTCAGGTGTTACCCCACTACGTTCGTTGCCTCGACATCCTTCATCACTTTGTGGGGATTAGACCTGCTGGTTCGCCTTCGTGGACTAAGCGTAGTTTTGACGAGGCTAGGTTCCTTTGGGAACTAGATTTTTTCGTAACAAAGTATCTGGAAGGGGTCTGCAGACGGCCATTGAGTGGTTCCGAACGCAGTCTGTTTGAGCAAGATAGTCGGGCACTTGCAAGATTTTTGGCGAACGACTCGAAATACTTTGATCACCGCGATTTCCACAGCCGTAACGTCATGGTTGTGGGGGATAATGTAGCCGTTATTGATTTTCAAGATGCTCGCCTGGGGCCTGTGTCTTACGACCTAGTGAGTCTTTGTTTTGATTCCTATGTTCCCTTTGCTGGGTCCGAGCGACTCGGTCTGCTTGAACGGGGTCTTGAATTGTTTGGCAAATCTCATGGAAAGTCTCTTGCGGTCGAAGCAAGAGCCCAGTGGAAACCAATGCTTTTGCAGCGTCAAATCAAGGCGATAGGAAGTTTCGGCTACCTTACAATTGATAAATTAAAAGGTGATTATCTAAAAAATGTCGCCCCCGCGGTCCAGACACTTGTGTACGCAAAACTCGGAGATACCCGTTGGCCTATCATTTCGGGTACTCTCGTCGAAATTTTGGCGACAAATTTACCCACCTCTTCAGCCAGCACCGAGGTGAAGGCGTGAAGGCATTTCTTCCCGCGGCTGGTCTAGGTAGCCGCTTAAGGCCAATTACCGAGCTTATGCCCAAACCGCTGGTTCCGGTAATGAACGAACCTCTACTGGCTATCGCCATCAGGCAACTGACGAAGGCAGGCTTTGGGCCGTTTGCAGTCAACGCCCATTATCTGCCGGAGCAGATCGAGGACTTTGCAGCAACAATGCGCTCTGAGGGATACCAGATCCAGGTTTCCGTGGAGCTCCCGAAGATTCTGGGAACCGGGGGGGCATTTATGCCCTTAAAACCATGGATTTGCGACGAAGCATTTCTTGTTTACAACGGTGACCTGCTCTCAAATATTGACTTTGCCGCGCTTAAAAATCTTCACACCGCCCAGGACAATCTTGTGACAATGGCATTGCGGCCTGGGCACAACGGTAAGGACCTAGCGGTCTGGGGCACGATCGAAGAGGGTTTTGTGTTAATCCATGATATCGCAAAAAAGGCCCCCGAGGTTCCAGGAATAAAGCCCTACACGTTCGGCTGTGCATACGTCACAAGCCCAAAGCTTCTTAGTTTCTTACCAGCAAGTGGCGAGTCGTTTGTGATCGACGGCATGGTGGCAGGGCTCAGATCCGGCTTAAAGATTAGGGGGCTCGTCCACGCAGGGTTTTGGTCGGACCTTGGCACTCCCGAGAGTTTATTTGCCACGAACATGGCTGTTATGGCTGAGGGCAAAGTTTCGCAGGCAGCCATTCTCGGGCTTTATGGGAAGCCAATTGTGAGGATTCACCCATCGGCGGTTACCGACTCGTCCGCGTATATTGCGGAAGATGTCATCGTTGGTGCCCGTGTAAAGATTGGATCTGGAGCAAGAATCTCACGTTCGGTCTTATTGGCTGATACCGTGGTGGGCTCAAATGAAGTGATTGAGAATTCCATCTGCGGTCCACGAAATATGCGGATCTCGATCCCAGGGCAGAAAGCTTAGTGTGCTTATTCATGCCTATTCAAGAAACCTATGCTTATTCACTGATGGTTTGTAATTTTGAGAGGTTATGCTTGATCAGGCGATGCTTGATCAGTCTTTTTTAGGGGGTCAGGATTGGCCTTGTGCAATGTTGCTGGTCAGTCTTTTCTGGGTTTGATCACTTACCGGTTTGGCGCCTGCTAGCTGTTTTGGATCATCCCTGAATGCTAACCTACTATGATGCACTGTGGCTCTGCCTGGTTCTCTTTGGAATCTGTCTTGCTGGTCATCTGTGGTGGTTACCAATCACAGTCTCTGTGATGTGTTACCTGTCGCGTTCCAGATGAAACAATCTCTGATCGATTCCGGGGGCCTTACAATCCCTTTGGCACAAGGTAACTGCTGTGCTTCAGCGATTCATATCAAACGGTTAATGCTACGAATGCCATTTGTTGGCCTTTAACAATGCTCATGCCTTTTGCGGCTTTCAGAACTTTTTTAGCTGCTGTTTGTACTTTGTCGTTCATTTTGTTTTTGTTAGATGCTGTTTTGATCGATTCTTTTTCTAGGTAATAGATAACGGTGCCTGGTTCCAGTTTATCAGGATTGTCGATATGATCGTTTTGACGCCAGATGTGACGCCATGATCTGCTGCTTCCGTAAATGCGTTTTGCAATACTTGCTAATGTATCACCTTGTTGAACAACGTCCTTTTGACGTTTGATGCTTTCATAGTTTGCGGCAAATTGTGCTGATTTTTCATCGAGTGAGTAATAAATGACGTCCCCAGGAAAGATATGATTCGGATTCGAAAGTCCAGTTAAGCCACTAATTTCACGCCAACGTTTTTGATCACCGTAAACTTTCGTTGCGATTTTGCCAAGCGTATCACCAGCTTCCACAACATATGGCATCTTTGAACCGGTCTCAGGAAGACCACCAACTGCTGCCGGTTGTGCCGCTACAGTTTCGGTTGGGGGAGCAACTTCAGCTACTGGGTTGGCGGCTGGGGCCTCGGCAGGTGCTGCTTGTGCTACTGTGTTTGCGCCCATCTCTTGGTTGATCTCTTGAATCTCGCCCTCGGTCGCCGGAGCGTTCGTCGGCATGACTGCGTCGTTTGAAACGACCTCATCACCGCCTACCGGTGCTTCGTTGGTTGGAACAGACCCATTGTCTGTTGCAGCGGTTTCTTCGCCCGCACTGTTTTCATTTGAAGCGTCTGCATTCTCTGCAGAGTCTTCGCCTACGTTCTGATCTGACGCGGATACTTCATCGCCACTGCCCTGTTGCTGCTGGCTGCTGCTGCAACCAGTAAACGGCAATGCGGTGAACCCCATCAGAGCTGTCACTAACAAGTGACGTCTCCACTTAAACCTCATGAACACACCTCCAAAAATAATAATTAAAAAAACACTCCAAGGTGTCCCTTCGGAATAATTTTTAACTCCTTTAGTTATTAGAATGGACCTAAAGCAAGCAGGCAATGGGCATGCTTTTCCTGTTATTCATGCTGATAAATCAATATGCACAGGGTGTTCACAGCATTATTCATTAAAAGCCAAGTCTATCAGGGGTTTTGGGCTTGTTCATAGGCGCTGCATAGGCGGCTATACAGGTTCAGAACCAATGAAAAAACGATAAAAACAACACGTCCGTCCTATAATTTTTTTTCTTCCGGTCTCCTACTTGTTGCCAGATCGAGAAAATATGAAAAGACAACTTTGACGAAACTTGATTTCCCACATAGGATGCAGGTCCTAACTTTGCCAAAGAATTGAAAAATGACCGATCATTCATTTCATCACCAAACTGTACTACTTCATGAGACTGTCGATATCCTCGGAGATATCAAAGACGGCCTTGTGGTGGACTGCACTCTTGGCGGTGGCGGGCACACGGCTCTTCTACTTGAACGAGTTGGCCCTAAAGGTCAAGTGATCGCATTTGATCGTGACAAGGAAGCCTTAGAACATGCGCGCCTGCGCTTTGCCAAAGAGCTTGCCTCCGACCAACTCGTCATCGTGGATGCGCCTTTTTCTGATTTGCGCTCGACTTTAGAAGCTCGCGGTGTCCTAGGTAAGGTTCGGGCGGTGATCGCCGATATTGGTGTCTCGAGCCACCAGATTGATTCCAATCTTCGCGGATTTTCTTTTATGACCAATGGTCCACTCGACATGAGAATGGATCCGAGGTCGGGGCAAAGTGCGGCCGAGTTTCTTGCGACTGAAGATGAGACCGAAATTGCGCGAGTGATCTACGAATTTGGTGAAGAACATAAATCCAGGCAAATCGCCAGGCGAATCGTTGAGTCCCGAAAAATACGACCCATTCAAACGACTCTTGAACTTGCCAATCTGGTGGCGTCGCTGCGTTTATGGAAAGATCAAAGCAAGAAGCATCCCGCTACGAAAACATTTCAGGCCCTACGAATCTATGTCAACGACGAACTTGGTGAATTACGGCGCCTTGTTGACGAGGGCTTTCAATCGTTACAATGTGGCGGGATTTTGGCTGTCATTAGTTTTCATTCTCTCGAAGATCGTATCATCAAAGAGAAATTTATTGAGTATTGTGGAAAAGCAAAACACCAGCAGCTCCCCCGCAATCTTCCTCTCACTTCCGCTCAGGTAGATGCCCTGATTCATAAACAGGGCGAAGTTGTCGGCGATTTCCCCTCAATCCCTTCCGACTTAGAAATTCAGAATAATCCGAGATCGCGGTCGGCGAAGCTGCGGGCTATCCGAAAAACCTCCAAATAACCTATAATATAATTCAGGGCTTCAACGGTCTTAGTAAAGCCTTAGCGACTCATCTTCATTCTG
>CAZUYQ010000064.1:10693-28118 GCA_964624705.1 uncultured Polynucleobacter sp. | reverse complement strand
CGCAGTATTCCGCTGGAATTTTCATTTGACAGTTCGTGCTGCAAAACCTGAGTGCCTGCATCTGTACAAACGATATAAATCCTGCTTACCATCGGCATCAAGATTTGAATAAGTCGATCAGCATAAATCGATCCCGACGCCCCAGTAATACCAATTAAAATTCTTTTCTTTTCTTCATCCATGACTGGCAAACTTATCTAATACGACAAAGGCAAAAAAGACGATACTGACCACGGCGTTGGCATTAAAGAATGCCGCAGATATTCGACTTGAGATACCCTCACGCCAGGCATCTCTCACTAACCAATGTTCAAAAACTAAAACTGCAGCAACAATTGACAGCCCAAACCAATACCACACTCCCATATCCGCTAAATAACCTGCTAAACTCAGAAAACTAATCATCCCAACAAAACTAAGAATACTGAGTATAAGTGTGATACGTGCACCAAACTTTGCTGGAACACTATGCAAACCTTTCCCGAGATCGAAGACTCGATCTTGCAAAGAATAAAGCAAGTCAAATCCCGCGGTCCAAAAAGCGACCGCGCAACCAATCAAAATCACTGGAAGCGTCGCTATACCTTGAATGGCAATTTGGGCCGCAATAGGAGCTAATCCCAAACATATTCCTAGGTACCAATGCGTCAACCACGAAACTCGTTTCATCAAAGAATAGGAACTTAAAATCACCAAAAGAGGAATAGCCAACCAGCCAGCCAGTGCCGATAAAGAGGCCGCACCAATGACAAATAGTGTTGCGAAGCTAAGCGACCAGGCTAAACAAGTACGCTTATTGAGCCGTCCGGCCGGAATTGCGCGATTCATGGTACGTTGATTGTCGCTATCAATTTCACTGTCTAGAAAACGATTCATGCCCATCGCAAAACTACGAGCCGTCACCATACAGAATACGATCAAAACAATCTGTCGCAAATCAACACCTAAGACGTTTGCAACCAGTAAACCTGTCCCAACAAATGGCAGCGCAAAAATACTGTGACTGATTTTAATATCAGTAGCGAACGCCGAAAAAGATTTCAAAATAGAAGAACTAGCCATGAACCAAAGCCTCAAAAGTTAAATACTCGATTTGCAGATATTGTAACGCCATAGATCTTCGACGCGGTTACGAACTATTGTCGTTAGAGTCCCAGCAGCTGCCTCGGTTCCACCAATAACAATCGATCCCTTAGGATGCACACCACGATCTTTACGAATATCTAATTCCGTGGAGGTCGCACGAAAGACTGCCATCGTTGCCTCACCATCCAGCCACTTCATTACGGTCAGAATAGGACCGCTATCTGAAGCAATCCATACAGGTTCACTCACATGAACATCTGGGAGCCCAAGATTTTTACGCCACCCCCAAGTCGCAGCCTGTTGCCGTAAGCTAACAACTCCAGCATGCATAACGCCTTGGCCAACCATCGAATCGCCTGTCACCGCTGCAAAATAGAAACCTCCTCGGTTTCCTGTTACAGACCAGCTTTCAGTGCCGCCTTTGGCTTCCATGTCGATATTTTGTGAGGACCCGGCTGTGAATTCTTTCCCATGAAGAGGAATAATTTTAAACGCGATTTTATCAGCAATAGGCTGATTTTCCACCACATACGCCGCGTGCTTTTCGCGATCCACGATCAAGGCAGCACCGCGACTTTCACTTGCAAACGATATCCGTTCAAACTGACTTTTTTGTCCTTTATAATTGAGCTTCGCAAAAACGGTAGACGAATCCCCGGTTCGCAAAGTCATCCAAATTGTATCGCCATCAATTTCCACATCTGCATCGCGAACATTGCCATCCAAGACAAAGGTCGATCTAGCCAGAACCCGATTGTCGCTAGCTTTGCGCAGCTCTAAGGTTGCTCTACTACCACTGTTATGGGCCACAATAAATAAGGGCACCGACATGCTTTGCCATGCAGCAACCAACACACTACCTTGTCCAAGCGGAAGTATCTGTGCTCGATCGGATTCAAGTTCCATTTTGATATTTGCAGGGACGAACACATGTTCAAGGCTAGCGTTCCGTTGTCTTACTGAAGCCAAAAAACCATTGGACTTGCCGCGATTTAATACAGAGACCAAACCTTTGACCTCCATATCTTTTTCACTCATAGGCCAGGGTTCACAAGTTGCCGACCCAACCTCGGTAAGATTGACCCACTCGCTGGTCGTGGCGGGCTGTTTCGTTGTGGTGCACGAGAACATTATAACTGTCGATAATAACAAGAATTTATTTAGAAACATGCGTTTTTTCCTAACAAATTTAACTCAAGACCAAGAAAAACTTACCGAAGTCCATAATGGATACAACGGTGCTTTAGCATATAACAGGACACATTATGAGTACCAAATCGGCCAGGGTCGGCACAATCAAGATTAGCACTCTCGTACTGCTTGTTAGCATTATCTTTACGAGTTGCCGTACATTTATGTTTTCGGGAGATCTTGCTGCCGAAAGCGTAAGACTACCTTACTTAAAAAACTCTGGTAATGAATGCTACTTTCTTGACGAGTTTATGCCAACACCCGACGGCATGGTCTCAGGTCGTTCTGGCGCTATGAATCTTCGCTACTATTCTTACAAGGCTGCAACTTATAAAGACTGGAAGGGTGTTCAGATTAATCTCGCTTTCTACTCGTCAGATATGCGTTGTTGGTCACTTTTTGAAGAGTTTTATTCAAAAGAATAATTTTCCAATTTACCAAATTGCCTTCTAGTTTCAAGCCCCCAGTCAATGGTCAGCTCTGTATCTGTGATACAATCAGAGATATGTCTATCAATCAGTGAGGGCTTGCGCCATGAAGACGCTTCTCCAGTCCGCGTGCCTTATAGTATTAGGTTCTTTATCGAGCTGTGCCCCAACACAACAGGCAAACCCAAAGGAAGTTGTTCAACAACCTTCCTATATCACGCAGGGCAACCAATACGCTCGTGACGGGCTTCTTCGCGAGGCGGTAGATGCTTATAAAAAAGCTCTTCAGAAAGAACCCGATAATGCCACAGCCCATCGCAATTTAGGTATCGTCTTCGTTAAAGCCGGAGATTTTGTGGGAGCTATCACTCATCTCGAAAAATCAATGGCGTCTTTTGAAGATAACTATGATGCAAACTATTATTTAGGTGAAGCATACCGAGCAAACGATAAATACGGGGAGGCCATTTTCCGCTATAAAAGTGCACTTAAAATCCAGAAAGATGATCCGCGCGCCCTTAAGTCACTTGCTTGGAGTTATTACAAGATTCGATATTACAGCGAAGCACTTTTGATGACTCAAAAACTTACGGCGCTCACACCCAAAGACGATCAAGTCCCGATTATCCTAGCTCGCATCTACTTAAAACTAAAACGCGAGAAGGAAGCTTTGGCATTGCTTCACAAGGGATCTGAGCGTGCCCCTGCTGCCTCGCAGCCCTACTATCAAAGCGTTGAAGCCGAAGTACAATATGCCATGGGCGCTACAAATGAAGCTCTGGCAACGTATAGGAAGTGTTTGAAAACTCAACCCATGCTTGCAGGAGCGCTTTTAGGAGCCGGGCGCATTCTATTAGAGCAAGGTAAATCTGCCGAAGCAATCGACTACTTAGAGCGCGCCGTCCGGGTCAAACCCAAATTATATGAGAGCCATTATTACTTGGGCAAGGCTCTCGAGACGTCAAACCCACAACGCGCGATGCGTTATTATGCATTCTTTAGGAAAAACGCGTCCACAGATCCTGAATTAGTCGATATGGTGCAGGACGCAAAAAAAAGGGTCGCCGCCTTGTCGAGTACAACCACATTGAATAACCTGGCTCAATAGAACTAGAGAAGCTTCATCTCGGCCTTTTGATAGCTCAGAAGACTGCGTCTCGCATCAAACAAGTTTTTGTAGGATTCATAACGCACTCGCAATTTTTCGGACTCTGCACGTGCGCTGACAAGCTCATTTAGAAAATCAAGATACTCTTGATCCGTTTCCATAAGACGACGCAGTTTCGCTTCAGTAAGTGTTCCGTCATCTAGGCGAATACTGACTCGCGCACGAACGGTATTCTTCAAAAGTTCCAGACGTTCGGATTCTTTCCGGGCAGTCACGTATTCGAGACCAATCTTATTGGCGAGATGAACGATGTCTTCCAAACCCAAACGGTCTGTGCTTGACGTTTGGTTTGGGGCAGACGACGCTGTTTCAACTGCTGCTCCAGCTCGAGACGGGGGAACTGATTGATTGTGATCCATGAAGGCCCTCAGATATGCTAACTAGGCAAAAGATACCACAGATGACTCACGACACTCCAAACTTATTATATTCAATAATATTAGAATCTTACAATAACACCTCAATATAAGAGTGCTTTTTCCGATACCTGATTTATGGGGGAGGCATAGGCCACACTTGTCTGGCTAGCCAACCAATGCGATGATTAATATTGAAGCAATCGTTTTCTTAATGGTGGGGGCGAGTTATGGCCAACCAAGCAGTCGTCGATCTTTCCTTATCAGCTCATGCATTCTTTCACGAGCGTATTACCGACGCTTCAAAGCAGCTCAAAGTACAGCTTGCCGACGACGTCGAATTTTATCTTGTAAATCTACTCACTGAATTTATTGAACCAGCAAGATTAAGCCAGGAGTTCGAACCTCAAACCGATGTCCTCGCGACACCACTAGTCTTCTTGCTAAAACAAACTATTGAAGCTCCAGAAGCAAAACGTCCCATGATGTATCGACGTCTGGGTGACACTAGCCTTTATATTGCAGGATTTTTTCAGGATTACTTTAACGACAAAGCCTTCGATATTAATTATTTTATGATGATGGGTGCATCGGCCTACAATCAGGCGGCTGTGTTGCTCAAGCATCAATCAAAAGAAACCGCCCAAGCTCCCTCAACGCTCGAAGCTCTCTCACGAAATTTTTTGCAGATGGTCGATGTCGTCGCCCAAGCATCTGATACCGCTGCTGCGCCAAAGGCGGTCGATATTTTAAATATTTATGATCGTTGGAACCGTTGTGGAAGCGCTCGTCTTCTCCACATTCTCCAAGAGCATGGCATCACTCCCGTTTCTGTGCCGCTAAAGCTAGCGCAGTAAGCAGAACACCATGAGTCATCTCCATCAGCTCCTACGGCTAACCTCTGAGGTCGATCGCATTTATCAGGAAATCTACGACGTGGCCCCGCTCGCAGCAATCAATGAACACGTCTATATCAACGATCAAGTAGATAGCACTGCGCTAGCAGATACCCAAGTTTTCGAATTGGAAGATACGCTTCATATCAGCGTTAGATTCTCACCCGATCTACTCACTTACTTTGAAGATCATCCTTGTCCCAGTAAAAGTCTAACGAGTCATAACCTAGGACTCTTAGCAATTGTGGCGGAGGAGGTGAGTCACTTCCAATGCATAGTTCATGCCGCGGTAAATGATTCCTCAGTCTCTCGGTTTGATCTAGAGCTGCAGTCTGAATTCGATAAATTTTTGATCGCTGCAAAAATTCTCCGCAGTCAGGTGGGTGATGCTCATCCAATGCATCTTGCACGACTCTTATTTGATTCGTCAAAAATCTATCAAGAGCCAGAGCTCTATAACCGCGTGAATGGAATCGCAGCGTCATGGTGGTGGTCACAACTTAATTTATATGGTAACAGCCTGTTTGAATCGAAAACAGATCTTATCAATTCCCTAAAAAAACTGCGCCATATCCACGGTGAAGCAAAGCTCGCCGGTCTTGATGAGCTCAAAATAAAGCAACTCTCCAGATCAGCGTGAATACATGATATAATTTGCTCTCGCCACTATTCGGGAGTCTTCATTGTTAAAATTCAAATGGCTCAAAGGTTATATTTTTGCATTAGCCACCTGGGGTGGCTTTTTCACGTATTTATGGCTGCGACTTGTTCAGGAAGGTAACAACGGCTTACGTATCGGTTCAGCCTACGTCTGGGCTGACTGGGCGCTCCATTATATTATCAGTAGTGTTGCAGCTTATCGCCCCATGAGTTGTTGGTTTACAAACCATCCTGTTTATCTCAATCAAATGTTTGACTATCCTTTTGTGTTCGATTTTATTTCTGGCTTCTTACAGCGAAGCGGCACATCTCTCGGCAACTCGTTTCTTATACCCTCCATCATCGGATCTTTACTCTTTGTAAGTGTCATTTATCTATTCAACTGGGTTCAATCAAAATCTTCGCAAGTTAGCTTTATCGTACTTACCGTGCTGCTCCTAAACGGTGGGCTTGGTTTTTTTGACATGTTAAGGGAATGGCAACAAACGCCTCATTTCTGGCAATTATTTCCACAACGCCTGTATTCTCAATGGACAGAAAAAGGTTACTTCTTTGGTAGTATGACCCTCACAGAGTTTCTTCCTCAAAGAGCGTTCTTACTAGGTTTGCCGCTTTCACTTATCATCATAAACTCGCTTCTAAAATTCCCTTCAAAACCAAATCAAATGGATAAAGTTAAGATTGTAGCTTTTGGCCTTCTTGCTGGGTCGCTTTTATTTATTCATCCGCATTCGTACTTAGTTATTGTGATGTTTTCTATATTTTTAACGTTGATACGACCGTTCAGCTATCGTTCATGGCTGTTCTATGCGGGCGGGGCCTTTCTTCCTTCTATCATCTGGTGGAGTTGGTTTCATCAGCACGGCTCAGGCGAATTCTTCAGGTGGACACCAGGATGGATGGCTTACGAATCTCAGAGCGGCAACCTAGGGTTTTTCAAATTTTGGTTCTTAAATTGGGGGTTTTTCCTTCCGGCGGCGATTTGGGGTAGTGTTCGCTTTCGACTATACCGCAATCCAATCGTCTTATTTGGGTTTATACTTTTTGCGGTCTGCAACTTCGTACAGTTTCAGCCGTGGTCATGGGATAACACGAAAATTTTTACGTACAGTTATCTATTCTTAGCTATTCCGGTGGCTCAGATCATTTATCACCTTTGTATCGAATCAAGATGGCACAGCAAAATTTGTGGGGTGATTTTATTTCTGTCGCTGATACTAACCGGTGTTCTCGATATCGCCGGCATTTTAAAAAAAGCTCAGCCTGGTTACCTTATGTATTCAGCTTCGGAAATGGTTCTTGCCGCCGCAGTGCGTTCGAAGACTAACGCTTGCGATATTATTCTTACAGGCACTGATCATCATCACTGGCTTCCGGCACTTACCGGTCGACAAATACTTATGGGCTATGCCGGCTGGGTTGGTTCTTATGGAATGGACTATAGTTCCCGAGAAAAAGAAATTCGCACCATGTACAGCGGGACCAAACAATCGTTAGAGCTCTTAGAACACTATCGAGTCGAGTACGTGCTTATTGGTCGTAGAGAACGACAGGAGTTTACTCCTAACCAGCCCTTCTTTGACACGGACCCTCATTTTGAATTGATCCTGGGGCAAGACAATGAACGGCTTTACCGCGTTAAATTGAGAGACTAAGATTTAGGAAAATCAAAGAAATCTCGGAAATCTTTAATAAGATCAATGGTTATACCTTTGCTTAACCATTCTCAGAAAGATCCGATAAGACCGCATGACGATTTAAGGATGACGAGGAGTGGGTAGGTGGTTCAGTTTCGTATATTTATTGCTTTCATAAGTTTGCAACTACTCAGTTGCAAAGCCAAGGACCCGTCGTCGGTTAAGACGTTAGATAATATTGCGTCCGCCAAACCCACATTTGATGCCTGTCAGGATAATTTTGATATTCATCCTAGCGGTCTTCAACAGTTGCAAAAATCCCCTCACTTACAGAGCGCACTGCGCGCAGTACCTTTTAAAATTCAGCAAGGTTTCTTCGTCGATTTGACTGGCACGATTCAGGTTGTTCAAAAATTTTCTAAAGAAGATTGTCCAGATATGATCAGCGTTGATCCTAAGCGTGCTGACGA
This sequence comes from uncultured Polynucleobacter sp., assembly GCA_964624705.1. Lineage (GTDB taxonomy): Bacteria > Bdellovibrionota_B > Oligoflexia > Oligoflexales > RGVZ01 > CAMDKS01. Next base: position 20,226 of record CAZUYQ010000064.1, on the reverse strand, counting down.
CCTTTTGGGTTGCTGGCAAAGAACTCCCCACCAGAATAATAGCATCAAAATTATTCTTCGCAGCCAACCTAGAGAACTCAACAAAGAACAGTACGCATTAGTGCGAGTTCTTGGGTTTATCTACGGTGATATTCTCATAAACCGAATTATTCCGGATAATGGGGGTCCAGTTCAGTTCGGCGAAGTGGACCCGAACTTTACACTTTATAAGCGTGGCCTTGCATCCGCCTTTTTAGGTGACCTAGCTAAGATCACCCCTGCTCAAGACAAAAGTTCTGTTTCAAAAACCTTAGCCCAACTCGGTATCAGTGAAAGTATCTTCAACCAAACCGACGCTGCTTTAAGAACAACCCAAATCGCTCAACTGCCAGCAGCGGCAATTGACAAATTTGCTTCCCGGGTCTTCGGAGAGGCATTTCACAGTCGATTCTGTACAGTGGATAGTTTCAAGAGAGCCTGCGATAAGTTTTACGATACTATGACTCAATTCAAGCCTTATGCTGATGATGCCATGGGCCAAAACACCGCCTCTTGCCCTCTCAAAAATACAACGACTCTAACGTCTCGGTCGGACGCTAGTTCTACACATCTAGGTTATTTTGCTAAAAATCAGGCCAAATTAAACTCAAGACGTTTAACTCATCTCGATAATGGTGCTGTCGTAAACGCAAATCTTGCTGCATCTATTATGCGGAACTCGCAAGCCAATGCACTCGCGTTAGGTGGCCTTGATCTCGGAAATATTATGAGCCTTTTATCCGGCGGCGGAACAGGTGGAACAGGACAGGGCGGGATGATGGGCTTTCTGCAAATGCTTATTTGGACTGGCCCGAGCACAGTCAGTCCTTATCCAATTCCAACATAACTTCCAAATCAACCTCCAAAACCAACTTATATTCCAAATATTCCCTCTCAAATTCCTGGCACAACACCCACCACTGGCACTGCAACAGCAGAAGAAACTGCAGCTTTTAACGCAACTAACGCTTACCGACAAACCCAAAATTTACCGGCATTACAGTTCGATCAGAGACTTCTAGATGAGTGCCGAGAACAGGCTCAACTTCAAGCCAGTCAACCTGCAGATAAAATTTTAACTCACTATATTAAGGGTGCAGGTACCTCGACGGCAGAAAACATTGCATACGGCATGAGTACCGGAGGTCAGACCGCGCAGCAGTGGATCACGTCAGAAGGACACCGACAGAACATTATTAGCCAACGCACCTATATGGCTGTCGGAGAATTTGCAGGAGGTTCTGTTGGGCCTCAGTGGTGCCAAAGATTTCGCTAATAATATTTCTAGAGTTTAGATCACCCGACGCTGAGATAGCATCTCTTCCATCGCATCGGCTTCTACCGTGTGACCCAATAGTTTGAGCTCTTCTATCATATTATGAATGGAATCATCACTCGCTCCACGATTGATCGCATCACCAATAGCTTGCAGACCTTCCTTCTGATGATCAGCAAGAATCAAAATTCTTCCCGCCCACAGTAAGGCTTCCGGATCATGTTCATTGATTCTCAACGCCTCTTGAGTATAGAGCCAGGATTCAGCAACGGAATCGGCATTCCTGGCTGCTTTTAAGTAACGGCGAACCCCAATACTTGGTGTCACCGCATAACTAATTCCACAAATAGTCGCGGCCAGGACTCCAACAATCACGGCACGTCCTAATACAGGCCTAGGTTTCTCAAGTTGATTGGGTCTTAGCCATAATAGGGCTTGAACAAAAGCTATACCAGTCACGAGCCCACCAAGATGGGCAGCGTTATCAATCACCGGAATAAAAATTCCCAAAATAATATTGAGGAATACCATCCCCGCATAAACACGGCGACGAGGTCTCGGTCCAAAATGCTTAGCTAAGCGATGCCCCACACTATATTCAAGGACGAAGCCTGCTCCTAAAAGCCCAAATAAAGCTCCCGATGCACCGGCACTAGCAGTCACACTAAAAACACTACTAGAGACGTTACCAACAATCCCAGCCAACAAATAAAGCAAGATAAACCAGCGGCCACCGAGCATATACTCAAGCAGGTAACCGATATAATTGAGGCCCATGGTATTAAAGGCAAAATGAATAGCACCAATATGTACAAACATCGGTGTGAAAAATCGCCAGTATTCACCTAAGGCAATATCTGCGACACTTTTAGCGCCGAACATGCGAATAAAATCTGGATCCGGCAACATCAGCGAGGATGGCGATTTGATCACCATCAAAATAAAAACGAGAGAATTAACTACCTGGATACGACCTGACCAGGTGCCAAGAAAATACTTTGCGCCCGTAGGTTGCCGTATGATCGGCAGAATTGGTTCTTGAATCGGTGGAGCTGTTTCCAAAAATTAAAACACCTGATAATCGGTTTGAGGCACATGCATTTCAAGAAGTTTAGCAGGGGGATTTGGCACAGTAGAACGGCGAGACATCATCCATACTGGCGTTTCCCCGCTGCGTCCTGGTACAAAAATCACAACCTGACTTACCTCAGCTGTGCTACCAGATACTGCCACAACATCCGCACTTAAGCGCAGACTTGCACCTTCAGCAATAGCCATATGCACATGTGTGCTCTCAAGCACCAAGGTTTTAAATCTTGGACTTCCTTCCTTGGCGGTAAAGGTCACGCGAAAGCCATTGTCTTTCATAGGTTTGATCGTGGACACAATAAATGTGCCGCCAATCCGCTCAACTTTTACACCCTGCTCTGAAGGCGTCGTCGCCGGAGATTGTCCGCCTTTAATGTTCACCTCATTCGCAGCAGCAAGCCCCGAACTCGTTAGCAACAGTCCATAAAAAAAATTCTTTAACATCGCATTTTTATTAACAGTGATGCCTCCGTTACTCAAATACAGGGTTCTGCTTTTTAACAATTTCAACAACAGCACCTGACTGGATCCATTTTGACATGGAAACCATCTCCTCGTGAAGAGATCGATCTACAGACATTGTAGGCGATTTCAATCGAATCGCTTCAAAAACCGCATTCAAGGTCTTTCCTGGTCGTAAAGGGGCAAGTAAATCAATACCCTGCGCCGCTGTTAGCAGCTCAATGGCGAGTATGTCATTCACGTGTTGGCAAACCTTTAAGGCCTTACGCCCAGCTATCGGGCCCATGCTCACATGGTCTTCTTTATCAGCCGAGGTCGGGATACTATCAACAGACGCTGGATGGCATAAAATCTTATTTTCTGAAACAAGCGAGGCCGCTACAACATGCGGGATCATAAAGCCACTATTGAGCCCCACATCTTTCACAACGAACGCTGGCAAGCCGCTCATTGCGGGATTCGTTAGTTTTTCGATACGTCGCTCGGCAATCGATCCCATTTCCGCAACTGCGATCGCTAAAAAGTCCAATGCCATAGCAAGCGGTTGGCCATGGAAATTTCCTCCACTGATAACCGAACCGTCTTCAAAGACCAGAGGATTGTCTGTGACGCTATTGAGATCACCGTTAATGCGATCTTCCACGAATTTAAAGACGTCTCTCGATGCACCGTGGACTTGAGGCACACATCTAAAGCTGTAAGGATCTTGAACCTTCCCACACCCCTTGTGACTCGATTTGATGGCATCATCTTCTGCAAAGATCGCTCGTAGATTTTTTGCAACCAACCGCTGACCCGGTTGATGTCGCACCTGATGGATTCTCTCGTCAAAGGCGGCATCGGTACCACGAATTGCGTCAAGGCTTAACGCAGCTGCGATATCGCCAGTCTTTATAACCACATCTGCCGCCTTGAGAGCAAAAGCTCCCAATACACTCATAAACTGGGTGCCGTTGATAAGCGAAAGCCCCTCTTTAGCTTCAGGAGACAATGCCTTCACACCCGCACGTTTCAAGGCCTCTGCTGCTCGACAACGTTCACCCTTGTAACTGACCCAGCCTTCGCCGATAAGCCCCATCGCTAAATGTGCTAATGGTGCAAGGTCACCGGATGCGCCGACGCTACCTTGAACTGTAATTTCCGGTAAAATGTCGTGCTCTAAAAACGCCAGGACAGTTTCGACTGTTTGTCGGCGTACCGCACTGTGACCAATAAGAAACGTATGAGCTCTAAGTACAAGCATCGCACGGACCATCTCTGGCGAGGCCGCCTCACCGACACCACATGCATGACTACGGATCAGATTAAATTGCAATGCTTGGAGTTTATCATCATCAATACGAACGTCTGCTAAGAAGCCAAATCCGGTGTTAATCCCATAAATCGTCCGACCTTCCTTGATAGCAGTTTCAACAATCTGCCGATATGTTTCGGCCCGTTGCCATGTTGCCTTGCTAACACTTAGCTTTGGATATGGCGCACTTGATAGTGCAATAAGGATTTGCCAATTCAATTGGTCTTCGCCCAAACGAAATTCATGCATCTCTGCAACTCCGGTGTTTTATTTTTTTAATGCTGCTATCGCAGCCTTGCGGTCAAATTCACCAAATACAGCTGTACCGGCAACGAGAACGCTTGCCCCGGCCGCGACAACTAATTTAGCGGTCTGTGGATTAATACCGCCATCCACTTCGATTAAAACCTTATCTTGTAAACCCTTGGTCATCAAAAATTTATGCAACTGCGCCACGCGATCGACGGTTTCTTTAATAAAAGACTGACCGCCAAATCCTGGATTTACCGACATTAGCATCACAACGTCCAAATCACCCAGAAGGGGATAAACATGTTCTACAGGTGTACCCGGGTTGATTGCGATGCCGGCCTTCCGACCATGAGCTTTAATCTGTTGAACGATGCGATGCGGATGAACTGCGGCTTCTTGATGAAAAACTAAAATATCCGCGCCAGCTGCCAAATACTGCTCGGCCACCGCATCTGGATTGCTCACCATAATATGAACATCTAGGGGAATTTTTGCTTTAGATTTTAATGCTTTGATAAAGGGGATACCAAACGTCAGATTTGGTACAAAATGACCATCCATGACATCCACGTGATGCCAATCAGCACCCGCCAACTCTACTTCTTGGATATCTCGACCAAAATGCAGCGGATCAGCGGAGAGTAAACTCGGTGCGACGAGCACTTTAGACGTTTCACGCTTTGACATTCACGTTGCCTCTTTTGAGCATTTTACTGCGAATACGCTCAGCTTTGAGACGACTCATTCGTTTAAAGAAAACAATCCCGTCAATATGATCTATCTCGTGCTGAAGACACACCGAAAATAATTCATCTGCATGAACTTCAAACTCTTTGCCATTTTCATCTTGAGCTTTCACCCAAACTTCGGCAGATCGATCGACGAAATCGAACATATCGGGAAAGCTTAAACAGCCTTCCTGCCACTTCATGACACCTTCTTTTTTAACAATGACAGGATTCACGAACGTGAACTTCTTGTTGTGCCACCACTTGCGATTTTCAGTTTCTTCACCATCTGCAGCGATAAATGGGATTTCGATCGTCACAACGCGCTGTAACGAACCCACTTGATTTGCTGCCAAGCCGATGCCGCCCGAGTCTTTCATAGTTTCATGCATATCGCTAACGAACTGCCGAAACGACTCATCAAAATTGGTTACTTTTTCTGCGGGAGTTTCCAACACTTTCGCCGGCCACTCAAAAATTTCAAGAAGTGCCACGCACTCATCCTCCAGGCATTCGTTCTCAATAACTTAAAATCGAAATGAACGCCTTTTTATAGCATGAAGTGTGGCGAGGAGCGACTGGTATTATCCCGACTAAATTAAGGGGTTAGCCCCGATCTTTTCGTCCGGTAATCGAGTGAAATGTCAGTTTTGCATTGTGAACGACGGTATCCATGGCGTCAGCGAAACTACGGTCAATGGCTTCAACTATGCGGTTTTGCACCAAAATATCGTTGGCATAATGGAATATCGTCTGTCCGCCAATACGAATAGATAAGACATAAACCCAAATAACGCCCACTCCCAGAACTTTAAATGCTTTTTTTGACTTATCGCTCATCTCGTGACCGCTCCTTTAATTTTTACCCAACAATAACTACTCATCTGATTCATTTTATAACGCGCGCCTTAAATAACCAAACCCAGCGAGGAGAGCCTCGCTGGGTTTCATTTGGTACTTTGCAATATTATCTTAACTAGCTAAATCACTACGACGCGTTCCAGTACCCGTGCTCCGCAATGGAATTGGAGCTTTTTTAGCTTCAATTTCGCCAAACATGTGCTCAAAGACTTCCTGATAGCTTTTTACAAAGCTCACTTTGATTTTGCGTTTGATGTTCGCGGGTAGACCCTCGTAGCTCGCTTTGTTCTTAAACGGCGCCAATACATGTTCAACACCTTCGCGCTGGGCAGCGAGCAGCTTCTCACGCAATCCACCTATTGGTAAAACCATGCCATGAAGAGTGATCTCGCCGGTCATTGCTGTTTTCGCGGCAGGAGCTCTACCTAGCAGAGCAGATAGCATCGACGTTGCTAAGGTAATGCCTGCACTTGGACCATCTTTTGGGATGGCGCCTGCTGGAATATGCACATGAATTTCATACTTGTCGATCATGGTCGCATCAATTCCGAATTCATTGCTGCGAGAACGCAAGAAGCTCAAGGCCGCGTGGGCAGACTCTTTCATAACGTCGCCAAGCTGACCAGTTAGAACTAATTTAGGACTAAGGGATGGAAGTAAATTCGTCTCAATGGCGAGTACTTCCCCACCGTACTGAGTATATGCCAGACCAAGAGAGACACCCTTCATCGCCTCGTGATGATAGAAATTATCACCGTATTTCGAAGCACCCAGATGTTTTTGAATCAGTGCAGGTGTTAGTTTCAGCGTTGCTTTTTCGCCTTCGGCACCATGCAAAGCACCCTTTTCTGCAAATTCACGCGCTAATTTACGACATACAGAGCCAATTTGTTTTTCGAGACCACGAAGACCACTTTCTCTTGTATAGCCATTGATAATAGCGGAAACAGATGGCTTAGAGAAAACTACATTCGTTACATTAAGTCCGGTTTCTTTGATCAATTTTGGAATAATGTATTGGTTCGCGATAATTACTTTTTCTTCTTCGCTATAACCAGAAACTTCGATGATCTCGAGCCGATCACGCAAAGGAGCAGGAATAGTGTCCAACGTATTTGCATTCGCGATAAACATCACGTTTGAAAGGTCAAACGCAACACCGAGGTAATGATCGACGAACAGTTTATTTTGTTCAGGATCTAGGACTTCTAAAAGTGCACTAGACGGGTCACCGCGGTGATCGTTGCCAAGCTTGTCAATTTCGTCGAGCATAATGACTGGATTCATCGTTTGCGCTTGTTTTAAGCTTGTAATCACACGGCCAGGGTAGGCGCCCACATAAGTTTTACGATGGCCGCGGATGTCTGCTTCATCACGAACGCCACCAAGAGCGATACGTGAGAACGAGCGGCCCATCGACTTCGCGATGGATTTACCTAAACTTGTTTTACCGACACCTGGAGGTCCGACAAAACATAAGATCGGGCTCTTCGCACTTGGATTGAGTTTTTTCACGGCAAGAAACTCGAGGATACGGTCTTTTACTTGGTCTAGACCATAGTGATCCTCATCAAGGATAGATTTCGTTTTTGTGATATCTAAGGAATCTTCTGATTTCTTGGCCCATGGCAAGCTCAGCATGGTTTCGATATGAGTTCTCGTCAGGGCTGCTTCACTTGTATCAGAGTGCATGCGTTCAAGGCGACGCAACTGTCTTGTGGTCTCTTCTTTCGCTTCATCCGATAATGCGACCGTTTCAAGCTTCTTCCAAAGACCTTCTATTTCGTCTTTACCTTCGTTGTCACCAAGTTCATTTTTGATAACTTTGATTTGTTCGCGCAGATAATGCTCGCGTTGCATTCGACCGATTTCTTCTTTTGCTTGGCTTTGGATGCGAACTTGCATCTGATAGACTTCGATTTCTCTCGAAAGATACTGATGAACGCGTTTTAAGCGCTCCAATGGATTCTGTACCGATAAAATTCTTTGGGCGTCGGATACTTTCAATCCTAGGTTCGATGCAACTAAGTCTGCAAGACGTGACGGATCCGAGACATCTTCAAGAATCATGAGAATATCTGGAGAAAGAATTTTACCGAGGCTCACAACTTTTTCTAGATTTTCACGAACCGCACGCACAAGTGCTTCTAGTTCCGGCGAGCCAGCAGCAACCACCGCATCGGCAATGGTTTGAACTTTAACCGTTGGAAAACTTTCAGTACTTGTCAGCTCTGAAATAGTAGCCTTGTGAAGACCTTGTACTAAAACCTTCATGCGACCATCAGGTAATTTGCGCGTACGCATGACCGAGCATACTGTACCTGTATTATAGACATCAAATGGAGCTTCGAGGCTGCATTCGAGGCCTTCGCCTTCATCTCCAGCAACTTTAAATGCGGAGAGAAATATTTTTCGTTGATTCGCAAGTGCGTATTCAACCGCATTCACGCATAGATCTTCATTGATGAAGACTGGAACAATCATGTGAGGAAAGACCACAATGTCTTTCAAAGGTAGGAGAGGCAGTTCCGTCGATGATTCGAGGGCTTGATTTTCGGTTGGTCCACTCATGCAGATCTCCTCTTCGTGTATCGCTTCAGTCCAACAACGGTACTGCGTGCGTTATTCACATATTTTGGAAATAGTCTCTCGTCACACTCATTGATCGGAGTATGCGAGAGAAACGTTAGTGAGGAGGAACTTGCAGGGGGAGATGCTTAATTAAAGAATTAAACAACAGAATGGCGGGAGTTAAAGCATCGCAGGGGGTTAAGCCTGCTTACTATTTAATCTAACCATTACCCAGGGACTTTTACACTCACCATGGATGGTCTAATTAACCTGCCATTGAGCACATAGCCCTTTGCGAATTCGGCAGCTACCGTCTCAACGGTAACATCGCCCGACTCGATTCGTTGAATGGCCTGATGGAAGTTTGGATCAAACGGTTTGTCTGAAGATTCCACCGGTTCTAGACCATGTTTTGCCAACGTTTGCAGGAACTGTCGTTGCACCATCAAGACACCTTCGCGGTAACTTTTTACCGCAGGATCCAGACCTTGTTCATCAGGGACAGCTTTGTCCATGCTATCAAGAACTGGAATCATATCTTTTAAAATGGATTCGTTCGAAAATTTGATGAAGTCCGCTTTTTCACGTTCCAATCGTTTTCGCATATTGTCCATTTCCGCGACGGTACGCAGGTAGCGGTCTTTAGTATCCGCTAGTTCTTGCGCGAGTCTATCCAACTCACTGTCACGAGAATCAACGGCCGTTTGGGGTGAGCCGTTCGCCTCCACTTGAGTGGGGGCTGCGTCTACTGCATCGCTCGAGGAGGGATCAGTAGGAGAGTGGGTTGAGGTCTCGGGCTCGTTGCTGCTTTGGTCTTCGTGATTCATAAATACTCCAGGATGAGAAAGACAATTGTCTTGATCCTGGCAATATAATCACGCAATCCGAACTGGCAAGCCTAGACACCCTTCCAGATGCAATCATTTGCACTTTTTTATTATAAAACACTTAAATCTAAAAAAGTTTTTTACCAACATATATT
>CAZUYQ010000064.1:8432-10575 GCA_964624705.1 uncultured Polynucleobacter sp. | reverse complement strand
CAGGATTTACCTAGGGGATGGGCACCATTCCCCAGTGAAATCAAGCAAAATAACTTCAAAATTTGATAATTTTTTACTCTCATGTCGTTGACACTCGCGCTTCAGCTTGCTACTAAATTGATCCACTTTGGTTTTGCGAATTAATCAGTAGTGAACAAAGCCTAGTGGCTTTTGGCTCTAACGTGTTGAATTCTAGCGGAGATTCCACTTTGGAAATGCATACCTCGACCAGTTCTGTCCCATCGTCCATTAATGTTATCAAATCATTCAACGCGCCTCGCATTGAGGTTGAGTCCGTTCGTAACGGCTCGACAGCTTTGCCGTTTGCGACTGACGGAGAGTTCACAGCTAAGCTTGATAGCTTTAGTCTTGAGTCTGTTGTTGAACACAAGATTTCCCGGTTCCTCGACCAAGTCGGTGGAATGTTCCCGGAAGATCTTCATGGCCTCATTCTCGGCAAAGTCGAAAAGCCTTTGTTGACGCAGATCCTCCGCCGTACCGGTGGAAATCAGGTTCAAGCGAGCCGTGTATTGGGTATCAACCGCAATACACTTCGTAAGAAAATGAAAATGCACGGTATTAAGTCCTAAGGTAGGCTCTGTCGCGAGAGCGATGGGGTACCTAATTATCCTGAAGGGCTTGGCCCTAACGGATCTTGGATTAGTGCTTAGAATCTTGGGCGACCACACGTTCTGTGGCCGCCTTTATTCTTAAACTACTTGATTCATGGATTCTTACTGATTCTTCACGATGGAGAAGTCAGATGTAACCTTGCGTTCATTTTTGGCGATCAGACACAAGGGTTTCAGCCTTCTTCAGTAGGATCACTTCATCAGGTTGTAGAAACTTACAAAGTTCGGCTGATACGCCAACATTACGGTATCGACGCTACCGTGACGGTTTTTTGCGATAATGATCTCTGCCTTGCCGGCAAATTCACTGTTCTTATTATAATATTCGTCCCGATAGATGAACATAATCATATCGGCATCCTGCTCAAGTGATCCGGACTCGCGCAAATCGCTTGTCTTAGGCCTATGATCTGTTCTGGTATCAGGGCCCCTGTTCAACTGAGCCAGAGCAAGGACTGGTACTTGGAGCTCTTTAGCCAAGGCCTTTAATCCCCCTGAAAGCTCAGCAATCTCACGCTCACGATTATCAGCCCGCTTGCTGGATGAACCCATTAACTGAATATAGTCGATGATGACCATGCCGAGCCCATGTTCTTTTTGCCAACGTCGACACCTAGATCGAAGCTCCATAAGACTAATCCCGCCCGTCTCATCGATACCTAGCGGATAACTCGCAATTGTCCGCGAAGCCACATGAAGGCGGTTTAATTCGTCCTCAGACAACTCGCCTTTTCTTAAGCGCGACGAATCGACCCGTGCCTCGGACGACAGAAGACGAGCCATCAACTGATTGCGTGACATCTCCAAGCTAAACACAACTACAGGAGTTCCGCTTTTCGCGGCATTCGCAGCAAGGTTTAAAACAAGCGCCGTTTTCCCCATCGCTGGCCGAGCTGCAATAATCACAAGATCGCTTTTTTGAAAACCACCTGTCATCGCATCAAAATCGACAAATCCCGTCGGCACACCAGTAGGCTCACCGTTGTGCTGCAGACGTTCTTCTAATTCGATAATCGTGTCTTCAAGAACCTTTACGGCCGGGACTATACCGCCCTGACGATCTTGTTCATTAAAGATCGAGAGAACTTCTTTCTCAATATCTTCGAGGAATTCACCGACCTCACCATCTGCCGAACTCGCACGACCAATCGTCGATTGGCAGACGGTGATGACTCTTCTTAAGCTTGCGTGCTTCCTGACAATGGAAGAATAGTAGACAGCATTCTGAGCAACGGGAGCGGACTCCATGAGCTCGACTAAATAGCCCGGGCCAATCTCCTGACCTTCTTCACGAGCCAACTTCTCTGCAACCGTGACAATATCTGTAGGTTCGCCTGCAGCATCGAGGTCCACCATCACTTGATAAATGCGTCGATGAATATCTAGAAAGAAATGATCTGGCACCAATCCATCACTCACTCCGTTAAGAGTGGCCGGCTCTCGAAGAATCGCTCCGAGAACAGCTTTTTCAGCCTCTTGAGAATGTGGGGGAGTGTAGTTTGCCAAGGATG
>CAZUYQ010000064.1:4322-8422 GCA_964624705.1 uncultured Polynucleobacter sp. | reverse complement strand
AACGCCTACTTTAATTTTTTTATTTTCTATCATTCCACACAGAAAAAGTTAACCCGCGGAAGACGATAAATCAACCACGGGTCACTTATAAAAACTCTTGATGTTTTTTTGGAGATTATTGTTGTGCAACAACCCAAATTTTAAACTTCGCAGTAACTTCTGGATGTAATTTCACTTGACCATGGTAAACACCAACTTTTTTGATGTCTTCGGTCACTGTGATATCTTTTCTAGAAATTTTAATGCCTTCTTGGCCCAATAGTGTCTCAAGCTCAGCATGGGTCACGCTACCGAAGATACGCTCATCTTCGCCAACTTGCTTGTACACAGTGACCGAAGTCTTCTCAATGGCTGCTGCCAATGTTTTTGACTCAGCAAGCAAAACTGCTTTCTTTTTGTCAAGTTGACGACGGTGGTGTTTTAGCTGGGCTTCATTCGACTCATTTGCAAGCGACGCAAGTCCACGCGGTAACAAAAAGTTACGAGCATAGCCGTTACGAACGTTTACTATTTCGCCGATGTTTCCAAGTGCTTGGACATCATGATTCAAAATCACTCGCATGATAGATTCTCCTCAAAATAACGCACAGGCGGCGACGGGTTATTCTTTTTCACCACGGAAGTCAGAATTGTTTGCAGCTTCACGGGCAGCTGCAGCAGCTTTTGCGATTTGATCTTTACGCTGAGTTGCGTCGACGTTTTCGTCGAGGAACACAGACATATAACGAAGAACATCTTCGTCGATACGCATCAGACGTTCCATCTCAGACAAATTAGCAGAAGTGCCAATGAAGTCGTAGTTGGTGTAAATGCCACGGTGGTGTTTCTTCATCGGGAATGCAAGCTTTTTGCTACCCCAAGGATCTTTTTTGAGAATCTCGCCACCTTCTGCGGTCATGAGTTTCTCATACTTGCCTAGAACCTTTTGTACTTCAGATTCAGGCATGTCAGCACGGCTAATGATAGTAACTTCGTATTCTCTCAACACGGTCAATTCCTCCCTTACGGATTAATCAGCCCACCACAAACACTGCGATGAGCAAGAGAGCATATGCTTTCGACCTTAGGCTTTCGCCGGCGGACGTTTTAGCATTTCTTTGATCCGTAGATGAACCTCAGGCATCACAACCTTTAAATAAGCATCTACTTCACTTCGATTCAGCTGTTTTAGTACGTAATCTGCCACGTCCATGGCAGGTCGCCCATCTTCCAGCTTTCCCGGTCGGCCCACACCTAGCTTGATTCTTTGAAAGTCATCTCTTCCGGTGACTTCCATCATCGAGCGAATTCCATTGTGGCCGCCATGGCCGCCACCTTGCCGTCCCCGAACTTTTCCGTTCGGGATGTCAATGTCATCGTGAAATACTATCCACTCTGACGCTGGAACTTTATAAAACTGAGCAACTTTCGCAATCGAACGGCCACTCAGATTCATAAACGTCATCGGTTTGATAAAAATGCAACTCTCACCGAGGACGGAGCCTTTACCAATAATTCCATGAAATTTGTCTTTAGTAGACTCATCCCAAGAAACCCCAGCTTCGCGAACAAACTCATCAACGACCCAAAATCCGGCATTATGCCAGGTGTTCTCGTACTTGGGACCTGGGTTCCCCAAACCGATTAACAACTTCAAGGTCGACCGCCTTAAACGTACATAAGATCCACGTGAACGCAGTAACGCTTCACAGGGTCAATTTGCAATTCATGGATTTTAACAGGCGAGGTTTTGCCGTTAAAAACCAAATTGAATTTGCGGTCGCCGCTTTTCCATGCTTTTGAAATAAGCTTTGGATCGAGCTCAAGAAGAGTCGATTTGCCTTTTTCAAGTAATACGCCAGGTACTTTACCTGCACGACGTAGCTTATGGGTGTAGCTCTTACCTGTACCGGTACGGCCTACTGCTTCGATTGTTACTTCAATGTTCTCAGACATTCTGCGTCTCCCGGAGTCACTCAAAATTCACATAAATTAGGGAGGCCCTTATATCTCTATGGATTGCGGGCCGCAACAATTTTCAGCGTTATTTGAAAAACTTGCATTAATAAGGGCACGGCTCTAAGCGCCTAAATAAATAGCGAGCTAATAGAATCTGAATTATGAATGCGCCTAAGAGCCTTGCCAAAAAGTTCGGCAATGCTTAAGTGCACGATTTTTTTGCATTTTTTTGCGGCTTCCGACATCGGGATAGAATCCGTACAGATAAATTCCGTGAGAGCAGAATTTTCAATCCGCTCCACAGCAGGGCCAGAAAGCACCGCATGACTCACTGCAGCTCGGACCGATCTCGCTCCTTGCTCCATAAGAGCAGAAGCGGCTTTGGTCAAGGAGCCGGCCGTATCGCAGATATCGTCGACCAAAACGCAATCCTTATCTCGCACGTCACCAATGAGGTTCATAACATTACTTTCGTTGGGACGATCGCGACGTTTATCGATGATGGCCAAGCCACATTCAAAATGCTTCGCCAATGCGCGGGCACGTTCTACACCGCCTGCATCCGGTGAAACCATAATGAGATTATCCCGTTTGCCAAAATAAGAAGCAAAAATAGGCTTCGCAAAAAGATGATCTACAGGAATATTGAAAAAGCCCTGAATCGCCCCCGTGTGAAGTTCCATCGTGACCACGCGATCAACGCCGCTTGCCTGGATGAGATCAGCAACTAATTTTGCGGTGATAGGGGTACGAGGCGCACTCTTACGTTCTTGCCGTGCATAACCAAAGTAAGGCATCACCAGCGTCACTTTTTGTGCCGAGGCACGTCGTGCGGCGTCCGCCATAATCACAGCTTCCATAATGTGATGATTCGCCGGTGAACAGGAGGACTGCATAATATAGACATCGCGCCCACGAACGTTGCAGCCTAGTTCAACGCGAGTTTCCCCATCTGCGAACTGACTTACAAGCGCATCACCAAGCGGTATATCTAGGTAAGAAGCGATTTTACTCGCTAAAGGACGATTGGAATTTCCAGAGAAGATAATCATTTCAGTATCCATTGTACCCTCCTAAAATTGGATAAAATGGTTGGGGCGGTAGGATTCGAACCTACGAATGCTGGAATCAAAATCCAGAGTCTTACCACTTGACGACGCCCCATCATGGTAACCAGTCTGCTGCCGGTTTGGAGCAAGAAAATTAACGGCAAGACACCTGAGTGTCAAGGCCAATCCTGGAAATTTCATTCCATCGCGGTGAACTACTGGGCAGCCGGCAGCAACGGAAGGCTTCCGGAGCCTGGCCTCCAGGACGGCCGGCCTAATTCGTCGCATTCTAATAGCCACGCCCCAGCCGCATGCTCAGAGTTCTCGATCAATCTTTCGCTGACGGCATCAGTCACTAAGACCTGAAAGGTGCGTTTGAGAGCTCGGCCACCAAATTTTCCGTCTTTTGCTGAATCAATCAGGGCTTTCCGCAACTGAGGGCCGAGGTCGATGCGAATATTTCGTTCTTCCAAGCGTCCATTCAACGACAGAAGCTGCTTATCAATGAGGCGTTCCAGGTGGGTGAGTCCTAGCGATGAGAATTCAGCAATTTCATCGATTCGGTTCACAAACTCCGGCCTAAGAAGCTCTGCGAGGCCATTTCGCACCCCACGCTCACGGTCCATAGCATCAAATGTGGGGCCAACCTCGACTTTGAGGTTTGAGGTCATAATGATCAGGGTATTAGAGAAATCAACCAGTCGACCTTTTGCATCCGTGAGTCTGCCATCATCAAAGGTTTGCAAAAGAATATCTAGAACCCTTGGATGGGCTTTTTCGACCTCATCAAATAAAACGACGGAATACGGACGGCGACGCACCGCATCAGTTAATTCACCGCCTTCGCCGTGGCCAATATACCCGGGCTTTTGCGGTTTCTGTTTTACCTACACCGGTCGGACCTAGGAATAAAAAGACCCCCAGTGGTCTTCCTGGTTCATTGACTCCAGCACGCGCTCGACGTACTGCCCTTGCCACCGCACGGATGGCGTCCGCTTGACCAAAAACTCTCGAGCTAATCCGCTCTTCCATAGTCATCAAGCGTTTGGCGTCCGTCGAGAGCATTTTATCCACAGGAATTCCCGTCCAGACGGAGACTACTTCTGGAATTTC
>CAZUYQ010000064.1:0-4312 GCA_964624705.1 uncultured Polynucleobacter sp. | reverse complement strand
CTAGCTTGGGTAGCTCAAAATACTGAAGACGGGCTGCAAAGTCATAGTCACCACTTGACTTACTGGATTCAAAAAGATTTGATAATTCTTGGCGCTTGGATTCACTTGCCGTCAAACGATCAAGCAGGTCTTGATGCGTGCGCCAGATCTGATTCATGGCAGCGTATTCGTCACTAGCCTTTTTTAGCTTCACATCGATGACAGATAAGCTCGCCTGGCTTCTTGGTCCAGGTGTGATCGCCTTACGCTCAATCTCAAATCCTTCAATGGCAGCCCGTAACTCATCTAGTGCCGCTGGCATGCTCGCGATTTCCAGTTTCAATCGACTACAGGCTTCATCGAGTAAATCAATGGCCTTGTCGGGAAGTTTACGCGCCGGTAGATAGCGAATCGATAAATCGACTGCGGCCACCAAAGCCTCATCATCTACTTGAACTCCGTGATGGACTTCATAGCGGGCCTTAATGCCACGTAAAATTGCAATGGAAGAGTCTCTTCCTGGCTCCTCCACCAACACCGACTGAAACCTACGCTCGAGTGCCGGGTCTTTTTCAATATGCTTTTGAAACTCATCCAAAGTTGTTGCACCGATACAATGAATCTCACCTCGAGCAAGAGCTGGCTTCAGAAGATTCGCAGCATCTGCTCCGCCCTCTGGATTTCCGGCACCAACGATCATATGAATTTCATCGATAAATAAAATCACTTGGCCCTTTAATTTTTCAAGAGACTTCAGAAGGTTCTTAAGTCGCTCCTCAAATTCTCCACGGTACTTTGCTCCAGCAAGTAAGCCGCCAAGGTCGAGACTCAGAATCCTTTTACCCTTCATCGTTTCAGGAACCTGATTGCCGATAAGCCGCAGTGCTAGAGCTTCAACAACGGCACTTTTACCAACTCCAGGCTCGCCAACCAGGACAGGGTTATTTTTCTTTTTACGGCCAACTATTTCCAGCAGTCTTCGCACTTCATGATCACGCCCAATCACTGGATCTAATTCACCACGCTCGGCCTGTGCCGTTACATCAATCGTATATTTGCTGAGAGCATCGTCGA
Source organism: uncultured Polynucleobacter sp. (assembly GCA_964624705.1). Taxonomy (GTDB): domain Bacteria; phylum Bdellovibrionota_B; class Oligoflexia; order Oligoflexales; family RGVZ01; genus CAMDKS01. The sequence continues at coordinate 3,259 of CAZUYQ010000064.1, read as the reverse complement.
CCTTCATACCTTTGTCTTTAGCTGCGGCGTTCTTAGCGTCTTGAGTATTCTTCTCGGTATTGGCATTTTTAGGATCCGTTGATTTCTCAGACGCAGCCGGTTTTTTTGCGACCTCATCAAAGCTCTGATTAAAATGAACGTTGCCAGAATTTGTAGAACGATCTTTTGGTGCTTCCGCTACTGGACCATTGCCTAGATGACTCCGCAATACAGTTGATTGCTTTACAAGCGCCGGCCATAGCATTTTGACGTCGATGTTCTGGTTCCCTGCTGCATTCTCCGCATCATCGAGAGCAGCGTCAAGCCGCAAGCCAAAACCAATTTTAGCAATGCCAAATACTTTTGGCTGACGTTGAAAATGTTGTTGTATACGAGACAACAAAACATCTCTTAATTCCGCGGCAAAAAATGTTTCGTGATCGCGTAATATAGAAAAGGCGACATGCTCAACTTCCAAGCTTTCATGGCCAAGGCTTTTTGCAAGACGCAAGCCTTGATGAAATGCTTTTTGAGCTTGAAAATCATATTTTGAAACATCCATGGCCGGACTCCCACTTATCTAAGTGAGAGTGTCATCGGAAATTTCTAGGAAACTTATATGAATTAATTTTCTGCCGACTAGGACTTTGTCTTTGATTTTTCGATAAATCTCATCCGAAGATCCAACAATACTTGATGTATAAGAGACTCCTCGTCACCGCTCAGATTGCCCTTAGTCTTTTCAGCAAGCATAGCAATAATCTCAATATTTTGCCGGGCCAATGGTAGGTTCACAGTATTTGCTGCTCCGGGCGCCGATTTTGTTTCACCCATATAATGAAGGGCTGCCCCTGAAAGGCCCATAATAAGTCCGCGAAAGTCCATTTCTGGCACTTCGGTCTTGTCATCTCTTTTTGTCGTCACGTCTTTCACCCCATTACTACAGGCAAAATTTTGGTTCTTTTCATTTCCTAAAAATAATGGGGCTAGTTCAGCCTTCTGGCAAGTGACAATTTCATAGGGAGGGACTCAACTAAGCTCGATATGAGCCGATACGGGAACTCAATAGAACTTTAAATTGTTTTAAAGAGAGTTATGGCGAAGACACCAAACAGACCAAAAGGTGAGAACCGAGCAGTTCTCTACTACGCGAACCGTGAAGACGGCGACGCGATAAAATTGCGTCGTGATGCTACGATTCTAGGTCGAGAAAAAGGCGATGTGATTATTGACGATGTCGAAATTAGCTCAACCCACTGTCAAATCCAGAACATCAACGGCGAATATCACGTCTTCGATATGAACAGCACCAATGGCACCTTCTTAAACAAAGCACGCATCGTGAAAGCACGTTTAAACGACGGCGATGTCATTACCATTGGCAAGACTAACTTTAAATTCGCGATGGAAGAAGATGCGAAAGTCCGCCATATCAATACCATCTTTAAATCCGCTCAACAGGCGAATCCAAACCATAAAACCAGCCTTGTCGATACCTTGATCGAAGGTGAAATTCGCCAGCGAAAGGGTTATAGCCTCCATATTCGCATTAAATACAGTGATGGAACCTTTGAAGAAGTAGAATTACCTCAGAGAATGACTTTTCTGGGCCGAGCCACAAGTTTCGGTAAATTTGAAGAAGACGCCGAAATCTCAAGAAAGCACGTCCTGGTGAAATTAAACGATCATGGCGATATTTTTGTTGAGGACCAGGGTTCGACTAACGGGACAATGCTAAATGGCAATAAAATCAAGGGAATGCACCAGGTAAAGCCGGGTGATGTCGTTCGTATTGGTGGAATTGAACTCTATATTTCTCTAAAATCTAGTTGACCTTAAGCCTATCTCAATGCAAACACTATTGGCTCTTATCGTATCCCACGGGGTCGTGGTGAAATTGGTAGACACGCCGGTCTTAGAAGCCGGTGTCGCAAGGCATGTCGGTTCAAGTCCGACCGACCCCACTCTTTTTCTCCAAACTTCCTAGATCAACTTCATGAGCTACCTCCGGCAAAGAACTACGAAGATAAATATGTTCTGGCTATCTATTTAGCGAATCAGTTAATCGGCTGCATAGACTTCGTCGTCGGTTTTCCAAATACGAGAATCTTATATTTAGGCCTTCTACTCATTACTGACAGAGAAAATGGAAAAGGCATCGGCGGTATAGTATTTCAAAAGCTCAAAAGCTTTATTGCCGATTCCTGGCCCGAAATTGCAACCATTCGCCTTGCAGTACTCGAACTAAATAAGATCACTATTCCATTTTGGGAACGTATAGGTTTTAAGCGAACCGGAGAAGAGAAGCCCTACCGGGGGCAGGAACTCGAGACGACCGCTATTATTATGGAAAGATACCTGAGCTAAGCCAGTTCACTTAGATTTGTTAAAACCATAAGGGCAATGCCTACACCCAGACTTACAGCAATAGCCTCGACGCAGATGATAGCTCTCGGTAAAGACCTGATAGCCTGTGAACTTATCGAAATAGTAATCAGCATCAGTGGTAGATATGTAAAGATCTCCGCTACTCTTCGCAGCGGAGATCATTTCAGAATCTACTTTGGTAAGCTCTTTGTCTTTTTTAGACGTCAAGGAGCAATCATTCCTTCACGAATAGCATAGCGAGTAAGCTCAACCTGCGTATGAAGGTGAAGCTTCGTCATGATATTGGACTTATGCCGTTCAACGGTTTTTGCGCTGATGGTCAACAGTGTTGCGATTTGTTTCGCGGATTGGCCTTGAGCAACACAGCATAGGATTTCTTGCTCCCGCGGCGAAAGAAGACTGCGTCGGGCAGACAGAGACGTCAACTGATTGGTGGCGATGGCATTTCCAACCCGAGGCGTCGTCACAATTCTGCTTCTCACGTCATTCGAAAAGAACGGTGCGCGTCCAGCAACGACTTCACGAATCGCGGTAACGATAGTGCCAAGAGACTCCGACTTAGTAATAAAGCCAGCTGCTCCACATTGCATCGCACGTTCTAAATTAGAATCGCTGCTAAATGCAGTTAAAAAAATCACCTTCAGCGTCGGAAGCGACCGAATGGCTGACTGCACAGAATCAAATACACTTGATCCAGGCATATTGATGTCGACCACGACAACATCTGGTTTATGTGTCTCAATGCTGTTGAGTCCCGACTGGGCATCTGATTGCTGATCAACTACCAGCAAGTCTTGCTCCGCGCCGATAACTGCACTAAGGCCTGCACGAACAATTCTAATCTTACGACAGCCTTGCGTTGACAAGCGCCGCGACTGTATCTTTGTAGTTC
>CAZUYQ010000063.1:22055-28155 GCA_964624705.1 uncultured Polynucleobacter sp. | reverse complement strand
ACATTGGAGGTTCGGCCGTTTCTGCTTAAGTACTTCCCCCGTACCTGTGAGAGTTCCACCGGTGCCGACACCTGCAACGAGGAAATCGACGTTGCCCTGAGTATCCTGCCAGATCTCAAGGGCAGTCGTACGTCTATGGATCTCCGGGTTCGCTGGGTTATTAAATTGCTGAGGCATAAAGCTGTTCGGAGTTTGTTTCACGAGCTCTTCCGCTTTAGCGATCGCCCCACTCATGCCTTTTTCGCCTGGCGTCAGCACAATCTCAGCGCCCAAAGCTTGAAGTAAACGGCGACGCTCGATACTCATCGTATCTGGCATCGTCACCAATAATTTATAACCTTTGGCTGCACAAGCGAAAGCTAAACCAATACCGGTGTTGCCGCTCGTTGGTTCGATGATCAAAGTACCTTGCTTGATCTGACCGGAAGCTTCTCCAGCTTCGATCATCGCAACTGCGATCCGATCTTTGACCGACCACAGTGGATTAAAACTTTCAACCTTAGCAAGAACTGTCGCCGCACAACCTTGAGTGACGCGTTGCAGACGTACTAATGGTGTTTGACCAATTGTTTGTGTTATGTTCTCATAAATTCGGCCGCGGGAAGGTATCGTATCATGCTGTTTCATAGATTTGATCCTTAGTAAGAAGCATTCTAGGTCTAAGGTATAACATTTATCCATAGCGTCATGAAGCTCAGATTTCAAGACTCTAAGCAGCAAGATCTATAAAATTCGTGCCGAAATGACAAGATTTTAGTGGTATGTACTCTGCTTACAAGCATTGACACAGGGTGAGATACCGTCATTTACGAGTTGAGATGGATTACCTGAACTGATGCAGTACTCCGTAAAATTAGAGATGAGTTGAAACGTCTTTGTTGGATCCAAGTTATGATCCTCGGCGACTTTGTCGAATGTTGAGCGGACATTTCCGCTCCGTCCATCACATAGTTTCTCACACATTACGCTGTTGCGATCTTCCAGATCCGTACTTGCAAGACAGTTGCCCCATCCATAGATCGCACGCTGGCATATAGATTGACGTGTTGCAGTATCTTCAGTGGGTTCACCTGTCTCGGGATCTTCTTCATTGAGTTTGCTTTTTATGAGGGGAATCGAAGTGGGAGTGTCCGTAATTAGTTTTAGTTTGCTGCACTGAGCCTGTTGACCAGTGAGAATAGTTTGATTTTGTTCTCTGAGATAAGCTAAGTCTTTCTGGAGACACTGCCATTCGGTTCCAACGTCGATGGCGTTAAATAAACCTGCAGCAGCACAATCTGCAATAGCCGCATACAGACCGATCTTTGCCATAGATGCAGTCATTTTTCCTATTTGTGCTGTGGATAAAGCGGTGGCGCTACCAATCTCGGTAAATACTGGACCGCAAGCTTTGACTATTTGATAGAGATCGGCAAATGTTCCGGTGCCAAGAACCGCGACTTTTAAAGTGTTTTCAATATTAGGTTCGTTAGTGAGGTTTTTAAGTGCATTTGCGAGATCAAGACCCCCAGAGGTAGCGATGTTTTCGCCAAGTTCATTAATCGCTTGGAGATCGACCTCGCCACCAGTCCCAGCCTTTCTTAGCTGATCTGCGATTGTTATCATGGTTTTACCTTGGACGTACTCACCTAAAAATATTTTTGAACACAATGCCGCCTTACCGATATTCAATTCCATCTTAGTGACATTTGCATATGTCGCGTTGAATGACTTAATAGCTGTGCCAAAAGCATGGAGTTCGCCAGCAGCGAGAGCTGCGGCTTGTAATGTGTCAGCGAGCTTAAGACCAGTAGCGGTAGCGGCACAACTTGACGTGCGGGCAAATACAGCGGATCTGCGTTCGGCCATACCAGCATTGCTGCATGCTTCTGCCCCTTCTTCCAACCCTCGTCTTGGAAAGTCTCGATTTGATTTTTTGACGGTTGTACAGGCTGATAGGAACCAGAGTGCAAGTAGCGTGCAAACAAATGTAGCGAAGTTCGAATTTTTTTGCATTTCAGTTTCTCCTCTAGCCTGAGACATTAAGATCGCACCGATTTAGGCTGCGCAACCAGAACTGGTTGCGCATTTAGAACATCCTTAAGAACTTTCGGATTAATCGCGACCAGAAATCCTCTGCCGCCACCGTTAATTAAGATTCTTGGCAGATTCAAAACGGTCTCTTCCACATAGATCGGCATCATAGTCCGTAGTCCAAACGGGCTAGTTCCTCCCACTTGATATCCTGAATGCTTCTCAGCCACGTTTGGATTGCATGGCGTGATGCTTTTCGTATTGAGATGTCGAGCCAAGGCTTTTGTGGATACCTCGCAGTCGCCATGCATCAAAATACAAAGAGGCTTCTTATCCGCATCCTGCATAATAAGAGTTTTGATAATGGTATGCTCCGGTACACCAAGCGTTGCACTTGAATGGCTGGTGCCGCCTTTATCGATGTATTGAAACTCATGAGTTGTAAATTCAATATTACGCTGCTTAAGCACGCGTATGGCAGGTGTCATAGAATAGGTCGTCATCCGCGGAATCTTATCTTAGGTGTTTATATAGAGGCTGTTATGAGTTTATTCTGCCATATTTTCAATATTTTGAATACTCATGAAATGCCGCTACATTCATCCCGGGATTTAAATCAATCACCAAAAGAATAAAAAACTAAAGTCAACGCTCCACAGGCAGCGAGAGCGTTGATTGTGGTAAAATTCTTTAATGTTTAGTGGCGATAGCGATAATATGGATAGTGATAGTATCCGCCGCGCCAGTATGCTGCACCTGCTGAACGGAAGCCATAGGTTCGACCGTGATAGTACATGCCGTAGTTTGGATAATAGTTAGCCGATCCAAAGTAGCCATAGTAAGGTGTGTATCCATATCCATAGACACCGTATCCATTTCTGAAAGGTCGGTAGTAATACCAGTTGCGAATTGTTCGAGCGCTCAAGTCCTTTGATTCAAGAGCTTGAGCTTGACCAGCGCTTGTGAAGAGTGCACGAACTTCGGCTGGCGTCGCTTCGTCGATATCCCCGCGTGAATCCATGACGAAAGGAACTTGTGGTTGCTGTACCTGGCACGCCGTTGTGAATTGATCGACATTCAACTGGCCGCTTTCATCTACAGGTAGGTTTGCCATGCTCATAGCAATAATCTCGACTTTAGTATCATCATCCCAAGTATCGGCATTTGGTACCTGACCATCTTGTGATGGGACTCTGACGACGAGTACATTTGGCAAGATGTTTTCTGGATCAGAGATAACTCCCGCCTGTGCTTGGGTCACTACGAGTGCCCCAAATACTGCGGCAGTTTTTAGAATTTTTGATACATTCAAATTTTTCATACGAACTCCTTTATATTTATAGATCGAAGTGTTCTTAAAAGAAAGCATGTGCGATCACCTCACATAAACTGCCTGTGATGAGTATAGATGGCAGATGTCTCTAAAAAGTCATTGCCATCTATTTGCAAAAAAAATGCCACAATATAGAAAAGATGAATAATTTTCCTGGAGATCGCTCAAGAATATTGTTTGAGATTCTGAATGCATTCTCTCGCCTCGATTCTAAGACGAAAAAAATCGCTCATCAAATATTTGATGAGCGATTTTCTCGAGGTCAGAGACAAAGTTTGTAGCTATAACAATACACTAGAAGTACTTGATTCAAACAAAATGCGGTGGGCGATCAAGGGGTCGCCATATTTTTTTGCAAAAATTCACCAAAATCACTGGCCCACTTAGTGGCGGTTTCTTCTATGGTTTCTTTGGCTTTAATCGCCGATTCTGCAGCTTGGAAATTATTGTCCAACGTAACGAAAATTTTATAAGTCTTGGCTAAATTGCTTTTAAATTTTTGCGTTAACAATCGAGAAGTCATAAGATTTGTTTTCCGTAAGCTCGATGGGATCTTAGCTGTGCTTTTTGTGAGTGCTTTTTCGGAGATATCTGTAAAGCTAAGTGCATTTTCAGAGAAAATAATCAGCTTCTTTTCAGTTTCCGGATTGTTTTGAATCTTCTTAGATTTAAGTTGCTGATGATAAGTGCTATTTGGATTCTCAAGTTGTGATTTTACAAAAGCGATATGTTGGCGGAGCGACGATACTTTTTGCTCGATATCATTTAATGAAAGCTTTGTGACGGTTGGAACGACTTCATTTTCTTTAAGCTCACCCCCCAGAGACAAGCTTTCTGCGACACCGTATTGACTAAGGATATTTTGAAGGTCGGTGCCAAGTTGCTCTAATTCTTCAGCGTGTGCAGCTTCGATTTCTTCACCGTCCTGACTTGCAACGGTGGAAGAATCTGTTCTGGTTCTACAAGAAGAGGCTAGACAGAAACCAAGTACAATAACAGTTACGATATTAATCTTCATCGAATCCATCCTTATGATCTAAACAACTCGCCCATCTTTTTACCGAGAGCAAGGGATGCTCCCATAATGCAGAATACTAAGATAACCATGGCAATCATTCCAAGCGCACTGGCGACCAGCTCTCCGGATCCCTGTTCCAAGTAAAGTGAATAAATCACTTTTGTAATCGGGTAGAATCGATCTTTCATTGCCAGAATCATACTATCAGAAACATCGAGCATTGCGTAGGCGAAGCACAGAAGGCTACCGGCGATGACGTTTGCCATAACTAGGGGGAATGTAATTTTACGCAATGTATAAAACCTACTTGCGCCAAATGTTGATGAGGCTTCTTCCAAACTAATACTTGTTTGCTGAAGACCAGCCGATGCGGAACGCACCATATACGGTAGGCGCCGAATAGCGTATGCAATGACCAGAAGCGGGATAGGGTTCTCTAGAGGATCCAGAAATGTGCCTGAAAAGGTCGCAACATAGCCGAATGCTAAAACGATACCTGGCAGAGCTAGCGGGATCATCACAATCGAATCCAATATAGCCGTAAATGGAATCAATTTACGAACAATCACATAGGCCACCAAACAACCGAGCACGATATCCACACAGGTTGAAAGAGAAGCGAGGAAAAGTGAGTTTTGGATACCAGAAGAGGGGAGCTCTTGCTGGAAGACCTTATAATAATGTTCGAGAGTGTATTGCTCTGGAAGCGGTGTCATAAACCATTTATCGGACAAGCTAGTAATAAGGACGCTGATATGGGGAAAGAGTGCAAAGCAGATCACGCCAAGAAGGACTGCGTAAATAATAATCGTGCCGACAACGCCTGTGCGACGCATAGAGCTCGTGACATGACCACGGGCCATCATATCGTATTTCTTGCCTGCAAGGCTGCGCTTAGAAATGAGGAAGAATCCAACTGTCATAAGAATCACCAAAAACACCAGGGCAAAGCCCACCGGGTTTTCGTTGATATCAGTTACCATATTAAAAATTCGTACCGGAATGACATCGTGGTAACCAATGAGCAGCGGTGTGCCGAGGTCTGTTAAGGCCCAGATAAAGACGATAATAGCACCGGCAAAATAACCAGGACGGGCTAGGGGCCAGACAATGTCTTTAAACTGACGCCAACGCTTAACACCCAACGTGGTTGCCATCTCTTCTAGAGATGGATCGACATTCGCGAGGGCTGCGGCGAGATTGAGATACATAATGGGGTAGAGATTCATAGTTGCCAAGATCACAACGGCCCAAAATTTATTGCCATCCCCAAGCCATTCGATGGGTTCACTAATAATGTTGTTTTGAAGGAGAAATAAATTAATTGCCCCGTGGCGCGCGAAAAATCTTTGAAAGCCAATAGCGCCCACGAATGGCGGCATCACCATCGGTGTTAGCAACATTCCCATAAGAATGCTCTTACCGGGAAAATCAAATTTAGAACCGATGATCGCAAGCGGTAGAGCCACAAGGGTACAGGTTAGAGTGGTTGTTACAGCAAGTTGGATCGAGTTAAGAATGGCTTCCACCATGAGATGGTTTTCGAATAACAATCTAAAATAATCGAGAGTAAAGCCATCGCCACCGTAAAAAGCTTTAATCATAACCTTAGACATCGGTAACAGTAAGAACACGCCGATCATCCCGAGGGTGATAACTACTGTGCCATAGCCAATTATATTACTGACAGCATGAGAAAGAGGAGATGTCGCCTCTCGCGGTAGACGACGTACTTG
>CAZUYQ010000063.1:14407-22045 GCA_964624705.1 uncultured Polynucleobacter sp. | reverse complement strand
GCTGATGTTGGTGCTTGGGCTCTAGTCATATGCTCTTAAGTCCCGGCGCCGATGTTTGAATCTGGTGGCAATACCAAAGCTGCCGCAGGAGAAATATAAATACGTGCACCATCACCATCGGTGAGGCCATGATCCACTGCGTTAAATAGATTTACTTTGATATTGAGATCACCTTTGAGGAGTTGCAGCTGTTCGCTTTCTCCGAGGTAAGTCAAATGTTGAAGATTCATGTCAAATTTATTGACGTTTGAACCATCGTTTTTAAGGGCGAGCTCAATCGCCTCAGGGCGAATTGACACGAATACTTCAGATCCATCCACCAGGTTGCCATACTTGCGTCCTGCATGAAGTATCCCGAGCGGAGTTTCAACCATGAACATACCGTTCTCGGTCCCGCGATACCTTCCGCAAATAATATTTGTTTCGCCGATAAATCCGGCGATAAAGGGCGAGTGAGGTTCTTTATAAAGTTCTTTGGGATGGCCGGTCTGGATTAGATTACCACCGTGCATGATTGAAATTGATGTTCCCATCGAAAGAGCTTCTTTTTGATCGTGCGTGACGTAAACCGTCGTGATGCCAGTTTGTTTGTGAATCCGAGAAATATTATCACGCATTTCTAGGCGAAGTTTGGCATCGAGATTGGATAAGGGCTCATCGAGCAATAAGACATTTGGACGAATAGCAAGAGCACGTGCCAGAGCAACACGTTGTTGCTGCCCGCCCGAAAGTTGGCCAGGAAGACGCTCCGCATAGCGGCTGAGCTGCGTAATCTCGAGGGCCTCAGCAATGCGGCGCGTGAGTTCATCCTTTGAAATCTTGCGTAACTTTAGACCATATTCGACATTTTGACGGACAGTCATATGTGGCCATAAAGCATAATTTTGAAAGACCATACCGATACCGCGCTCTGCCGCATGAACCGCAGTGACATCTTCGCTATCAAAAAAAATCTGGCCTTCAGTCACCGGTTCAAGACCCGCAAGCATCCGAAGAGTCGTTGTTTTGCCGCATCCCGATGGTCCCAGCATAAAATGAAGAGCACCCGATTTGATAGTCAGGTTTAAGTCGCGTACCGCCGTGGTTTTTCCATAGCGTTTGGTAACTTTCTTAAAAACAACTTCCATCCGGGAATCCTTTTATTTTTCTTTGTATCTTTTCGCTGGAATTCTAAACGAGCGCTTTCTGAATGCTATTTCGCGACCTGAGCAAATTTATCGCGAGAGAAACGTACCCATTCGTTAATCTTCTGATTGCGGAATACGCCGTCATCCCATTTAAGCGCTAGTGCATCGAGTTCTGCATGGTTAATAGGGGATTTTGCGAAGGCCGCCACATCTTCTGGTTTCGCGCCTTTTTTGACGACGCGAGTCCACGCTTCACGCAGCTCTTTGTGGGTATCAATCATGGTTGCGCCAAGAAGATCATCAAAAACCTGACGAACTTTGGTTTGTTTTTCAGAATCGTATTTTAAGAAGCCTTTAGCGGTAAAAGGATTCAAAGGATTGGTACGTTTGCCTTCGGTCATTTTATAAGCTTCAGTATTCACTGCTAGGCGACCGAGAGTTTCAATTTTTGGACCGCCAGGTGTACCCTTAGGCAACATCAGCAATACTTGTCCTTCTGGAGATAGGATAAACTCGACAAAGCGATCAGCTGCTTGACGGTTGGGGGCCCCTTTAAGAACCGTGACAGGATCACCTTCGAGAATCGTTTTACCTTCTGGCAGTATAAATCCTAATTTGTCTGCGCCGAGATCTCCTATTTTTGCGAGAGCGTAGAAATCAATGGCGAGTGTGGCTGTCGCATCACCAGAGACCACTGTTTTAATAACATCGGAGCTTGATTGTGAGAATTGACGGGCATTGCCGGCGAGGCGAGCCAGAAGTTCCATTCCTTTGTCATAGCCCATGCTTTCAAGAATAATATGGTTCATCACTGACGCAGTTCCAGACTTCCGACTATCAGTGAGGGTTAAACGGTCTTTGTATTTAACATCAGCAAGGCTTTCCCAAGTCGTAGGTTCAGGAAGTTTTTCGATTTTTAGAAGAGGTTTGTTATAGAAAATTCCGAACGAGGACATAGCTTGGGAAATATAGGTGTTTTCTTTGTTGCTGAGTGGCATGCCAGCTACAGTTTTTGGGATTTGTTTTTCGAGTGTCGGAGTTAATTTGATCTTATCAGCCATACCGTTTTTAAATGCTTCGTTGTGCCCGGTGGTGCCTCCGCCCCAGAAGACGTCAACCCCAGAGGTTTTAGCTTGATTGGCAAATTTACTGCGAAGAAACTTAATATCGTCGTTCGTTCCACCTTGATCAAGCCATTCGACATCGATATCGGTTTTGAATTTGGTTTTGTACCAGTCTTTAAAGGCCGGAATATATTCATTTTGGATCGATTTGCGATGAGGAGAAATAATGACTAATTTGTCGGCTGCAGAAACTGGAGTTGTTAAAATGAGAGCTAAAATGCCTGTCAGGAGTAAGTGAATTCGCATAGAAGATAGTCCTTTTAAACTCAAGTATTAAGGGTTTACAGGTATATAGTGCTTGCTGCGCTAAAGCTTCCAATTTTAGGGTTTGGGCCGGCATCATAGCTGAAACCCTGGTCGAGGGCAAGGCTCCAATCACTCTCATAACTGGCTGAAACAACAAGATATTTCTTGTCTGGAAGGGTATACTTAGTCATAGTTCTCTTACTATTAATAATAGCTATTTCTATGGATATGGGAGATTTGCCATGCAGGATTGGTCGCCGGATGATTTACGGAAACATTTGGACAAGGGAGACAAGGTTTTTCTAAAGCTTTGGAAAAAGGGCTGCGGAGCCTGCAAACTTTCTATTCCCGCCATTGAACGGATCGAAGCCGCGAACACCCATGGTTTGACATTTGGGCAAATTTCAACGGATGATCATCCAGATATTATGGAAATTGCTGAGACGGAGGTTCTTCCTGTTTTCTTTGTCTTTGCAGATCAAGAGATGAAGGGTAAGCATGAGGGCTTTAAGGGTCTTGACCGTTTAAAAACTTTTGTTGATGAATCGATGGCATAGGAGTTCGTATTAGATGAGATGGTTTATAAAATTGAGTGCATTGTTTCTTACTTTTTCTCTTCCTCTTTTATGGAACGGATGTACGACCTCAGAAAATAAAGAAACAGACCTTTCTAGCATCGATCCAAATGCTCCAGCTCTTCCTCCGGAAGAAACGATATCGCAGACTCCAGCAGATGTTGCAGCAACCCCACCAACAAGTGAGACTTTGGCGACACCTCCGCCTGTTTCGCCCTCTACGGTGAAAGAGGAAACATTTGCGACACCGCCACCTGTCACAGATTCTTCTTCTTCTTCTTCTTCTCCAGTGACGCCACCGGTTGAGGAGTTAACGGCGGCACCGACCGAGAGCAGTGAAGATATTGGTACGTTGGATGACAACGGGCCTGGCGCGACTGCCAATGTTCCCGCTAAGGCGAAAGTCGCGAAAACATCTGATGGTCGCGCGCGCGTTTTTGGTACAGGTAAACGGAAACGCTATATTAAAGCCGATCAACTGCATATCCGCACCCAACCAGACCGTTTTAGTAAATCGATTGGACTCATTTACGGCGGTGACGAAGTGCATGTGACCATAAGAGGCGATTGGGCAAAACTTGAAGAGGGGCAGTGGATTCGCAGTCGTTGGCTCGTAAAAAATCGTCCAAGAAAATTTCAAGAAGATAAAGAGCAATTGCGCGAACCAACGAAGAAGATTCATAAGAAGTCGAAGAAGCGGGCTAAGGCCAAGAAGAAAAATTGAGATTTCATCGATCGAGATTCTTCGCCCCTGCAGAGCTCAGAATGACGGGACGACTTCGTCATCCTGAGACCTCTAGGTCGAAGTCGCTCGTTGCGACTGCAATGGTTAGAAGAACAAGTTGTGGTCTAAAAAGCTGGATATTAAGTTTCTTATTATTTTAGCTAATCTCGGTATGGTATGCCGTCAATTTTGAGATCTTTAACGATAGCTTCACCCGCTGAGTTTATACGAACTACGATCGAAGCACCCGTTGGAACTACTGCAAGTTGCCTCGTCATAGTTTCAGAAAAATAGAATCTTTCAATGCCCGCGATAAAACGACCATTCTTGCAACTTCCTCGCAAGAAAGTTTTGCAGCTGGTATCGGTTTTTTCTTCGTCGCAAAATTCAATTTTATCTGCAGTCCATAAAACCGATTTTTCTTGTTTCTTTAGACAGACGCATTTTTCATCTGACCGCGAGTAGCCTGACTGTTCAACGCAAGGATTAAGCGCTCCGAATTGAATTCTGTAGGTGAGATAATGCCCCGATAATAGATCGCGTGGATCGTAACCCTCAATCGGAAGTTCAACTTCGATGCCGCGTCTTGCGTTTTTCTCTAACTTCATAACCCATAAAGTCATGAAAAAAATTGGAGCGACGATAGCAATGGCGAGCCATTTCCTAGAACTCATATGCTACCTCCAATCCAATGATGAAATTTTTGCTTGTACTTGTACCACAGCCCAGAAATTAAAAGTATGACGATCCCAGACATTATGAGGCCTGCGCCGGTGGTAGTTAATGAGCCAAAAACTTCGAAATAAATAACAATAAAACGTACCGCGATCATAAAAGACGCAATATCAAATAGACGCCGGCGACCAGCCGCTACAAACGACGCAGCAGTTAGTGCCCAGACAGAAATAAAACCCACGGCACCGATCATTTGAGTCGTGACCTGCGATATAGATGCCTTTCGAATTTCCCAGGGCAAAAAGAAAAAACAACCAAAAACTAAGAGCATCAGACTCGTCAGTACTTTCTGAGTTTTTGGTGTCGACTTGGGTCTTGTAAAAGAAGCCAGTATTGCCAGAGCCAGGGCAACTTCAGAAATTCTTACTGCAGAAATCGGTAAATCAAGTTTGTCATACTCTGATCTGAGCATTAACCATAGCCAGCTCATAACCAGCGTACCGCCGATTAAAATGATACCGAGCCCCCATGTCAAAGCGGCAAGGCGAAAGTAATCATTCACTTTCCTCATTCGTTCACATGCAAATGCGGCCGCAACCAACAGGGCGGGATAGGCCATAAACCATCCCCACATCTGATCTCTCATTCTGAAATCAGTGCCTTCAATCCAAGTAAAAAAAGTATAAAAGGACACCAATATCCATAGGTGCGCCATCATGCGACCACGAGAGATTTGGGTCAGCGGAAAAGTAAGCGCTAGCCAAAATAGCAGTCCGCGCCAGGGATGACTATGGAGATGATAAACTTGGGCAATAAGGCCGATGCCGGCAAAAAATAATAACGCAAACATTGTGAGCAGAGCTTCACGCCAGACGTTTTCATATTTCGAGAAACGGAATAGAGCATATCCGACGCTACTCTGTAGAAGGAAATAAGCAATGAGCTTTACTTCGGCCGGTATCTCAAGCCAATTGGCAGCGATAAGGCTAATGATACCCACCGCAATCGCAGTTATGCCGATCCCGACAACGCCGTAAATAGCCCATGAACGTCCCCCTGCAGAATGTTCATGTTCATAGGCTTGAATGGCGACTGCTTCCTCGGAACTTATAAGTTTTTTTGACGACCATTCATCCAGTTTTTTTTGCAAATTTAAAATCATATAATTCCGTAAAGATGAATGATGAAAAAGTGTGGGTATTAAACCATAGTTCCATTCCGCCTGAAAGCGTATACACCAATCGAGCGCAGTTTCGATTGTGTTATCAAATGAATAGTCAAAATAATTGCACCGAGAAGCATTGCGACGATAATACATGGCAACGGTTCATAGAGTCCAATTTTAAACTCAGTTTCGTTGATGGTTTGATTCGCCCATTTAGTGAATACAACATAGTAACCAACCGCCGATCCTAATATACCAACGAAAGCGATGAGAGCGGCAGCTATAACTGGCATCGTTGTATTGCGATCTAGTTAATCGTCGTAATGGTCTCGATAAATAAACCACTTAAAATAACGAAAGAGTTGGGTTAGCACGACTCCTCCTCCGATAACTAAGATCGCATAAATGATGACACCACCTTCGTTCAAAAACTGAATCATTCGAACCTCCTTAACGAGTGTTGTTATAAATGCAAACGCAACGATGAAGCGAAAGACCTCAAAGAGCGAACTGCGCACGTGTGAGGGAATACGAGAAATAAATACCTGCATGGGGGTTTGGTAGGCCTGGCCGAGTGCAGTAATATCTGCCTGGGTTAGCTTAAAAGATTTACTAACTTCATCTACAGCGTCTCTAGGGCTCCTGCCTTCCGAGATCAAACGATCATAGTGATCTTGCATGTCGCTTTTAAGTTCATTCATAAAATGAATGCGCTCAGGAAAAGGCAGATTAATCTTAACGACTTCTGAATCGGGATTGAATTTTGACAGAGGCATATTTTATCCCTCAACCAATAATTTGAACGCCGCTATAAATGAGCGATACTCATTGGTGACGGACTCGACTTGCTTGCGACCTTTTGCGGTTAATTTATAAATTTTCTTTTCTTTTGTTTCACCGATCGCTTCCCAAGTCCCTTGGATGCATCCATCTTGCTCCAATGCATGTAAGATAGGATAAAGCGAACCGTAGCCCATGGAGAAATAGCCGTCGCTTCGTTGTTCAATAAATTTAATAATTTCGTAACCATGCATAGGACCCTGGCGCAATGCCATAATAATAAGATCGGGTGATTTTGCTTTCCAATTGCTCATTTGACCTCCGAGAAATGCTATAAATAGACCGATATATCGGAACAAGATATATCGATAATAGATCTATCGGCATCTGGAAGTCAAACTTTAGCCAAAATTTACTTAATACCCCAGTTGTCCCCGGAATCGGAGATTCTCTTGTTAATCCAGTTATTTGAAATAAAAATTTTTTCTTGAAAAAAATCAATCCATCGAACTTGAGAAAATTTCAGGACGTGCTGCGTTTGGTGCTAATGCCGAACCCGCAAATACGCCGTCGCGTGAAGTTATAATCGACATTGCAATTGGTAGTTTGCGATAAATTTCGTAAACACTACCGGAACAAATAGTGCGTTCATAGGCTACGGCGGTGGGAAGTTTCACAGGTGTAGGTTTGTTTGCTGGAAATTTGAAGACGGTTTGTTCTGAGGGGAGGTAGAGCCAAGCGACTTCAGATCTGCCGGTCTCCTTGCATTCGTCAGGGACAAAATAACGGGTGAAACTTGGGTGATCGTTATAGCCGAAAATAGTCTGGTCGTGACCGATTCCGACAATATTTCCTCTGATAAACGAGATACATTGAACAGTAGACGGGATATCAAAGATTGATCTTAGCCTATTGTTCTGATTGCGGGCGAAAATAGTGCAATCTTTTGCGGAGTATTCTTCTGGAAAGCTAAGGTAGCCATTTAATGTAGATCTCGCGTTGAATAATTTACGATCTTTAGTGGTGGCGAGATGTTTGTCATACCAGCTTTTACTGGTTACTTTTTCGAGGTGACGCTCACTCATGATATCCCAGTCGTTGCCGATATGACCCATACCAAAGACATGGCCCAGTTCGTCTACCAGGCTGCTCTGCAGTAAACATCCATCGCACTTTTGCCACACGTCTGGAATTAAGTCGGCCGAAATTGGTTTTTCTGGGC
>CAZUYQ010000063.1:12156-14397 GCA_964624705.1 uncultured Polynucleobacter sp. | reverse complement strand
TTGGGATCATAGCTTGTCCGATAGGTTGCCCCAATCCACTGTCGGTAGTTACCGAGTTGATTTTTTTGTTGTTGATTCAATGTCCCCAGTTGAAAGCGGACATCGACGCTATCGGCGTCTTCGCAAGGGACTCGTGTAAACTTCTGGGTTGCCACGCGTAGAAATCCATAGGGCTTAACAGGAACAGTGTCTTTGTAGGCGCTTGCAGCGAGGACATCGTGCCACGCTGTCACTGCGTTATTGATCATTTTTTCTACGACATCAAGAGACTGGTGAAATGCGTTTGGATCGATATCGATACAATAGTTGACGGTGGTCGTGCTCTCGACAAACCAAGGATTCATGTCGGTACCATAGAGCCCTGCACCGCCGCTGTCCATGCCGCCGCTGAGGATCTCTGTGTCCCCGTTAGTGGACGCCGTAAGTTTATCTCCTGGCCAGAGGAGGATCGCTGCTGATACCAGACTCAATACGCCAGCCTTCCTGGTCGATGCCTCAATTCTCAACTTGACCCGACAGATATCTTTTATTCATGCTCTTAAGTACTGTCTTAAATTATAGCAGAAAAACGCGATTGATTAAAAGATAGATGGAAATTAGTTTGGAAGCTAAAGTTTACACGGGGTAAATGATGAAAGAGCCTTTAGTCTATGAGTATCGGTCTTATAAGGAATTTGTTCGCGATCTCGTCAAAGGTCGACCTCATGGCGGTCGCGGTATGTTCCGGCAAATGGCGGAGTATCTTAAGGTGCATAGCACGCTGATTAGCCAAGTGTTTCGGGGGACAAAGGATCTTTCTGCCGAGCAAGCATTCCTTGCAGCAGAGTTTTTGAACCTAGATATGAATCAAACGGATTATTTTTTGGCATTGGTAGAGTATGAGCGCGCTTCGTTTGAGCCCTTACGAGAACGAATTGTCCACCGACTGGATCAAATGCGTCTCCAAAATCAACTTGTCAAGAATCGAATTAAGTCTACGCATGTGTTACCCGAAGAAGTCAAAGCTCGCTTCTATTCTCACTGGCATTATGCGGCAATTCGGCTGGCAACGGATATTCCAGCACTTCAGGATGTCGCGAGTATTGCGGCTCATTTTGGATTGAGTAGGGCTTATGTCGAAGAACTACTAGAGTTCCTTAGTTTGCATGGATTGGTGGTTCTAGATCCGCATAAAAATAAATATAAATTGGGCCCTGCCCGGACGCATATCGATCAGTATTCACCATATACGCCCACTCATCACCGGAATTGGCGTTTGAAGGCATTAGATCGGCATATTGCGATGAAAGATTCGGAATTGGCGTTTTCGGCACCGATGACGCTCTCGGTGGCGGATTTGAAGCATATCAAAGAACTGATACTGACGATGATTCAGGAGGTTGATCGTACTGTAAGAGAATCGCCCTCGGAGACGCTTGCGTGCCTCAATATAGATTTACTGAGAATCTAATAGGCCCGGTTAGGACGGAATTTTTCTATTAAAAAAATTCTCGAGATTCCTAATTGCATCACGCGCATTGCGGCAAATCGCAAGACCTTGTTCTGTGAGGTTTGTGCCACGTATATTACGTTCTAATAAGTTGAATCCAAGCGCTTCTTCCATCTTATGAATGCGCTGGGTAATGGCAGGTTGGCTAAGGCTCAAGGCTCGAGCGCCATCGGCTAGACGTTTGCCATCGCCTAGAAGGCGTAGCAGATAAAGATCGTCGACGTCCAGATGCCTAAGCTTCACATTGATTGTGAGCTGCTGATGTTCGGTCGGTAACATGTCTTGATAGAAATCCGCGTGCATGGGCATACTCATACAACCTCCGTTGTTTAACAGTGGATCATTGCAATTAATAGTTGGATCACTGAAATCTAATCCATGGAACTTGAAAAAATTGCTGGACGTTCCGTCTTCGGTTCAAATGCGGCGCCCGCAAAAACCCCATCCCTTGAAGTGATAATGGACATGGATATGGGCGTTTTAACATGCTCATGTCTCAGCTTGTCTTCTGAGCAGCGGGCATTTTTATTGGCTGGGGCATGAGCTGGTACTTGATAAACGCTGCCAGAACAAATGGTTCGTTCATAGGCAATAGCTAGCGGAATTTTTACTGGGGGCGTTTTTCCTTTATTGAAAGTTAAAACAGCTTGTTCCATCGGAAGATACAACCAGGCTACTTCTGAACGACCTGCATCTTTGCACTCATCAGCGATAAAATAGCGGTTGAAGGCCTGACCTTGTTGAAAGGCAAA
>CAZUYQ010000063.1:6466-12146 GCA_964624705.1 uncultured Polynucleobacter sp. | reverse complement strand
CGTCCTCGAATAAATGAAACACACTGCTCATCTTCGGGAATATCAAAAATGGCACGAATACGATTTTTATTATCTCCCGCAAGAATCGTACAATCTTTGGCAGAGTATCGCTGTGGGAAATTCAGGTAACCATAAAGTTCAGATCGCTCCCTAAAGAATGCCTTACCTTCATCAGTAGTGAGGTGTTTGTTGTACCAATCTTGGCTGGTAACTTTCTCTAGATGTCTTTCACTCATGATGTCCCAGTCATTGCCGATATGACCCATGCCAAACACATGTCCCAATTCATGAACAATGGTTCGTTCGAGTAAGCATCCGTCGCACTTAGTCCAAACATCGGTGACAAGGTCTGCAGAGATCGGTTTCTCAGGACCAGAGTCAGCTGCTATATAGACAAAACCTTGCCCTTTAAGGTCTTTTTTATTGTAGCTGGTGCGGTAGCTTGCGCCAATCCACTGTCTATAGTTGCCCAATTGGGTTTTTTGTTGAGGTGTTAATATGCCCAATTGAAATCGGATATCGACAGTATCATCGCAGGGAACGCGTTTAAATGTTTGAGTCGCAATGCGGATACCAAACAGCTGCACTGAGCTTCGATCTTTCGCACCACTTTCAGCGAACACTGCTTTCCATGATTCCACCGCATTAAGAATAATTTGATCTACCACTTCGAGGGATTGATGAAACGCGGCAGGATCGACGTCGAGGCAGTAGGTCACTTCAGGAGTATTCTGCAGGAACCATGGATTCATGTCGGTGCCGTAAAGGCCTGCGCCACCACTATCCATCCCTCCGCGTGATTCAGCGGTAGCGAGCTGACTCGCACCCAAGAGGAGTGATGCCGTGGTTGTTAATCGCAGAAGCATAAGACTAAACTTCATTGCCGAACCTCCGTGTTCAACTTGAAACGCGAACTATTTATTCTTCGTGATGTATTAAACTATAGCAGTAAAACAATCTTGATTAAAAGATCAATTATGTCTATTTTGAAGGCAATAATTTACTAAAAAGTAAATTATGAATAGGGATTGCTGCTCTAAGCGCGGGTTTTAAAAAACGAAACGCTTAGTGTTTGTCTTATTTGCGAAAAATTTTAATTTTTAAGCTTGCAGGGATTTTTTGTCCAAACTCTAAAATTCGCATCGTAGTTAAGTGGTCGAACCAAAGTGAAACTGGCGTTAAGTAAGGGGGCAAGTTCATTTTCGATTTTCTCGACACTTGTCATCCAAAGGCGATCGCCTTGAGGATAAGCGACAACAACCGCATTCGCATCCTGAACTCGATCCATAGTGTAGAGTTGGGGGACCTCAGACATATGCGGAGTGACACGGTCAACCGTCGCAACTTTGCAGTCTTTCAGTTGACGGGTGAGAGTCCGCAATTGTGTATGAAGCTCCGCCTGGAGCTTATTGGCAGAGTAGTATGCAATACGTCCGAATGGCGATACTCCAGAAAAACCGATGATCATCACTGTGACCCAGATTAATTTTAGATTCCAGGTTTGCATGCGGGTCGAAAATTTTGTGAGTAGCTGCCATCTAAGCGCGATTTTTTTTTCTTGGAGAAGAACAATCGTACTGGCGAAAAACCAGGGATAAATCTCTGCCTCGTAGTGATAACCTCCAGTGTAAATAAAATCGGCACTGCTAAGCGCGTTGATCAATAGTGCGCCGGTGACCGGTAATAAATAGGACGGTGCGAGTAGCGGTAGAATCATAAATGGCATAAGAAGCATCGCATAGTAGCTGAGTCGCGGTAGCGTGAGTAATTGTTGAAGTGGAATCCAGGGTCTAATGACAGCGGTGTGTATAAACTCCGATAAATTACGACCTATATAGCCATAGTATTTTGCAAAGTACTCGGATTCGACTCCGTTTCGGAAATAAGGAAACACTAACTTCATGACAAGAATAAAAACGACACCACCGGTAACTATGGTAAAGATGCCGGTTGATTTGCGTCCGTTAAGAAATAACCAAGCTCCCAGCCCGGCAATAAAAAGTCCGGTATTTTCTTTTAGTAATAGATGAGCGAACACAAGTGCTGCAAACAAAAAATTTCTTCGAGTTTGAATCGCATACATAATCCACGGGATCGTGCCAAGAGCCCATCCATAAAGATGAAAATCGTAGTACGAGATGGTTTGATGACCAGAGAATAATAAATAAAGCACAAGTGCAATGGTTGCAAACGAATGCCCCCATTTCATGGTGAGCGCTAGTTTGTAAACTCCGCAAGCGCCAATACACCAGATCACGATCTGCGATGCCAGCAAACTAATAGCAGGATCTGTGATACGACAGAGTGGAGTCATGATCGCGAGCCCAGGCTCAAAATGATCTGCCAGGAGCGAAAGGTTATTGCGAAGCGACGAGTGAAGATTATTCGCGCAGGCGTTAGCGTAGATTGCTAAGTCCCAGTTTGAATTAAAACTTAAGTGACGAGAGTAGAGGGCTAAAAAATGGAGAACACCAATGATTAAGCAGGCGCTAGCGGCGACCCGATGTGACGCAAGTTTAGGCCATAAAAACAACAAAAAACGAGAAAATGTCAGCTTAGCGACTTGACGACCATTTAGGAGTGCCAGCAGAGCTAACGGAATAAAACAAAGTCCCCACTGATTGACTTCTATCATCTGTGGAGACTTTGTAAAGCTCAGATAAAACTTAAAACCGCCGCTCAGAAATAAGAATGCACCAAACCACGCAAGAATATCCGCAAAGGAAACAAAAAGAGAATGAATGCGTGATTTGCTCGTCATCGTCATACTGAGAATTGCTCGCCGTCATACTGAGTCCGGAGGGCGACGTATTTCATGATCGCCTTATCGCATCTTCTTCTGCAGATTCTCAGCAAGTTTCGCTAAGAAATCATTCGTATTTAAGTAGCTGCCCGCTGGTGGTGTATTGCCATGGATACAGACTGCGAGATCTTTCGTCATGTGTCCGGCTTCCACGGTCTCAACGCAAACTTGTTCGAGCTTATTAGCAAACTCGGTGACTTCTGGGGTGCCATCAAGTTTACCGCGATGAGCTAGGCCACGAGTCCACGCAAAAATAGACGCGATCGGGTTTGTAGAAGTCGCCTTGCCCTTTTGATGTTCACGGTAGTGCCGGGTAACGGTTCCGTGTGCAGCCTCTGTTTCGATGGTTTTGCCATTTGGGCACATCAATACGGAAGTCATAAGTCCAAGCGAGCCGAAACCTTGCGCGACGGTATCCGATTGAACGTCACCATCGTAGTTTTTGCAGGCCCAGACGATACCGCCATCCCATTTAAGAACTTGCGCAACCATGTCGTCAATCAAGCGGTGTTCGTAGGTGAGGCCGGCTTTTTTGAATTCAGACATAAATTCGTTTTCGTAGACCGCTTGGAAGATATCTTTGAAGCGACCATCATAGACTTTAAGAATCGTGTTCTTTGTAGACAGGTAAAGCGGGAATTTACGATTGAGGGCGTAGGCAAAACAGCTGCGTGCAAAGCCTTCAATACTCTCATCAGTATTGTACATTCCCATCGCAATGCCAGCCTCTTTAAAGTCCATCACTTCCCAAGTTTGCGCGGTACCACCACCAGTTGGTTCGAAAACCATTTTTAGTTTTCCTGCGCCTGGGATTTTGACGTCTGTTGCTTTGTATTGATCGGCATGGGCATGGCGACCTACGACGATAGGACGTTTCCAATTTGGAACAATCCGTGGAACGTTTGTGCAAATGATGGGTTCACGGAAAACAGTGCCGCCAAGGATGTTGCGGATCGTGCCGTTAGGGCTTTTCCACATTTTTTTGAGATTGAATTCTTTAACGCGTTCTTCATCTGGAGTAATGGTCGCACATTTAATACCAACATCGTATTTCTTGATGGCTTCGGCAGCTTCGACAGTAACTTTATCGTCAGTTTTATCGCGATTTTCCATGCCAAGATCGAAGTATTTAATGTCAATTTCGAGGAATGGGTGGATTAGTTTGTTCTTTATTTCGGTCCAGATGATTCGTGTCATCTCGTCGCCATCCATCTCGACCACTGGATTTTTAACTTTAATCTTCGCCATGTTCGTTTACTCCTAAGGTCTTCAATTAACAAAATAATGGATGGATCTTGGCATTTGTGAGAAGTCCCGCAAAGGCTGCCGCAAATCTATCAGTACAATCACTTCCGTCTTTTTTCCGGGTTCCACATTACAAACTACACCGTGGCTGCTGTAAAGCATTTTGAACAATCCAAGGCCCGCACCACCCTTTTTTTTGTCGATTAAGGTATCGGTATCCTCTCTTTTCAAAACTTTTCGAGCATATTGCCACCATTTATCACGACTAAATGCCCCAAAGGGGTCAACAATAGAGATGGCGATGGTTTGACCATCACAACCATAGCGCAGTTTTGCGTATTCGTCGGGCGCGAGATCGCGGGCTTCATGACGCTCTAGTTTGTCATAGTGATGCCTTCCACCTGCAACCGGTGCATCGTAAATGGCGTTCATGACGAGCTCTTCGGCGATACCAAATGCCAATCTGCCGATGCTCTTGCTTTGCCCGCAAGAATCAATCCACTGCTGGACTTGAATATTGCAGGTTTCGCGGTCCTTGGACGACGTAATCGTTCGCTCGTGAATGAGGGTGTCGGCTATGAGGTATTTTTCTAGTCCAAAATAATCTTTGCGAATAATTTTTTGGAGAGTGACGCGAAGTTCGTCAGTGGTCCAATCTGGGTGAGTATTTGCAATCACGTGATCGACGAGTCTCATATCCTCATGCTTAAGTGACTCCACATATTTGTGCATGGATTCGCCGGTAACGAGAATGGCCTTAGCATCAGGATGAAGCTCGCGTAGAGTATCGAAAAGTTCAAAGTCTGGTGCGTTTGAAACGAGTACTTTTAGTGGCTCGCTACGATCAGCAGCAAAATTTTTAAGAAGTTGTAATGCAGGCTCGAGGCCTGCAACAATCACAGGTCTTAAGCCAGCAGAAGAAATATGAAGACTGGTAGCGGCAGGAAGTGCACAATATCCTGCACAGTCAGCAAATAAAGCAACACCACTGGTTGTGGCCATGGGTGTTAGCCCTCAGTGACGGGAACGCGTTTGGCCTGAGCTTTTACTTTATCTTGGAGGCACATTAAGCCTGCTATGACTGCTTCGGGGGTTGGTGGGCAACCTGCAACGTAGACATCGACCGGAATAATACGATCGACGCCTTGCAGTACATGGTATGCACGGTAAAATCCGCCACTCGATGCGCAAGCACCCATTGCCATCACCCATTTCGGCTCTGACATTTGGTCGTAAACTTTTTTGATCACTGGCGCCATCTTTTCAGTAATGGTACCGGCAACAATCATGAGATCGGCTTGACGTGGAGAAAAACGAACGACTTCAGCGCCAAAGCGGGAGATATCGTATTTAGGGCCAACAACAGACATATATTCGATTCCGCAGCAAGCAGTTCCGAAAGGATATGGCCAGAGTGAGTTTGTCCGTGCCCAAGCAAGGAACTCTCTGTGCTTCGTTGTAAAAAATGGTGTTTCGTCTTCACGGAGTTGGTGCTTCATCGATTCAGCTCTCCAAGCGGCTCAACATCGGTCCTCAATTGCGATCACTGGCAACTGAGTAGATAAATCATCAAGGTTATCAGATCATTAACACGAGTAGTCTAGCTCAAGACCTATCAGAACACTAGTCCTC
>CAZUYQ010000063.1:0-6456 GCA_964624705.1 uncultured Polynucleobacter sp. | reverse complement strand
GTCAACTTTGTCCAATCTGATCCATTTTAGTATGGATTTAATTCCAAGGAGAAAAAAATTCTCAAAATACTTGTAGACGCCACTCTCATTGAGATCGGCTGGTATTTGATTAAAAATAATACAGGAGGATGTGGGTGGTAAGATTGACTTCAGGGGGCTTGAGTACCTAAAATATTAGTAAAACCCATTAATTAGCTTTTTGGATTTGATTAGAGGAGACACCCAGTATGGAAAAGATCCAACAGCTTTGGCATCAGGGCGGCGTGGCAGTCATGTCCGCGATTTTGGCTACGGCAATTATCTCTCTGTGCATCATTATCGAGCGCGTCTTCCGCTACTGGATTCAGTATGATCTAGCCAATAGTGCTGGTTTCATGAGCAACATTCAAAAAATGGTCATGAACAATTCGATCGAAAATGCAATTCGTCTCTGCCGTAAGGCGAAGCCGAAATTATTGCCAGGCGTATTGGCTCAAGGCCTTATGCGAGCAAATGATTCAACAGACGAAATATCCAATGCAATGGACCATGCGACCCTCGAGGCACTGCCAAAGGTCACTTCATTGCTGCCATTCTTGGGAACAACTGCCAACGTGGCAACCCTCTGTGGTTTGCTTGGAACATTGTTCGGTCTGATGCGTTCCTTCGATGCAGCGGCGACTGCAACGGGTGCTCAGAAGCAAGCTCTCCTCGCGGAAGGTATTGCAGAAGCCTTGATCGCAACCTCGTTTGGTCTAGGGACTGCGCTCGTGATTCTCTTGGCATACGGAATCTTGATGCTGAAACAAACTGCGATTGTCGATGATCTCAACGCGAACTCATCACGTTTACTTGATCTTCTCTACACCCGGAAAATGAAAATTCGCGGTAGCCAAGATTAATCACACACTGGGAGGCTCTTCACGTGAGTCGCAAGAGAAAAAGACGAACGGTCAAATATACGGATGTTGAACTAAACATCATGCCGTTTATCGACATCTTTTCGATGTTGAATACTTTCTTGTTGTTTACGGCGGTGTTCCTATCAGTTGGTATTCTTGAGGTGCAGATTCCTTTTCTTTCTAATTCGCCGCCGCCAGAGGATCCAAAGGAAGCGCGTGAGTTTAAAGTTGCGGTTGATGTGACAAAAGAACAAGTAGAAGTTCAAACATCCTACAGCATGCCGCCAGAACAATTGCAGAAATATCCGTTTCCAAACAATCCCGATGGTCTCAAGAAACTGCACGAGAAACTTGTGCAAATTCGTAAAGACCTTCCAGAGACAGATAAAGCGACACTTTACAGTGACGACGAAGTTTTGTGGGATTCATTGTCGCAAGTTATGGATGCAGTGATGATCAGACTGGACACAGATCCGATATTCCCGGCCGCAAAAGACGCGTTAAAAGCTGCTGATAAAGATATCCACGCACGTGAGAAAGCAGAGTCAGCCGGAAAAGTATATGTTTACGGAAAAGTCGTTATGGGCAGTGTGATGCTCAAGTAGTTCGCACAGAACAGAGTATCACTACGCGGAATGAAGGAGTGAACGATGGCCAGCGCTGGCGGTAATGATAAAAATCAGCTGACCCTAAACTTGAATCCGATGTTGGATATTTTCTCGATTCTCATCACGTTTTTGCTGATGAGTTTTAGCTCTGATCCCGTGACTCACGATGTTGATGCAGGTATTGAACTTCCGCAATCAAGTACTCTGGTCGCATTAGATGAAGTGCCAAGTATTGTGGTTACTAAAACTGAAATTAGAGTCAATGATCGCGTCGTTACAACGATTGAAGCTGGCGATGTTCCTGAGAAAGATCGGACGCAAGGGGCAATTTATCCGGTCTATCAAGAGCTTAAGAAACTCGCCGAGAGCAATAAGAGATTGAATATTGGTAAATCCAATGATCCTAAGGCAAAGGGCAGCACTGGCGCTTTAACTTTGGAAATGGATAAGGGCCATCGTTTCAAACTCATGAAGCGTGTCATGTTGTCGGCACAGCAAGCAGAATTTGTGCAGTTTAAACTGATGGTTCAAAAGGAATTGAACTGATTTTTTGCAAAAGCAGGATGTTTGGCGCGGAGAAGGTTTGATGGTGCATTTGGCTAGAAAAAAGCACTGGGGATTCCCATATATGGCGGCACTTTTAGTGGCCGCTATTGGCGTTCCTGCTGCGAATCTTTCTGCTGCTCAGGGCGAACAGTTTGATAAATATGAAATCCGCGTGATTCGGCCAAAATATTTTACAAAGTCAGGTCGACTCGAAACCGGCGCTCAGATGTCGGTGGTTATGAATCAGTCGTTTATCTACACTTATCTAGCGACGGGTATTTTGGATTATCACTTCAATGAATTACTAGCTCTTGAAGGGTCTGTGGCATATGGATTTTCGTTCGATAAAGATGATAAAAAAGCCCTAGACTCAACCTTCAAAATTAAAACGCAAATTCTGCGAACACAGTATTTCATGGAAGGTGGACTTGTTTATACGCCCATTTATGGGAAGTATCAGCTCGCAACCGGTCGGCTGATTTATATGGATACATTTCTTACGGCCGGTGGCGGGATGACTGGGATTAACTATATCTATGACCAGTGTGTTAATACCGCAACAACGACGTCGGATCCACCTGCTGCTAATACTAAAAGTTATCCGACGGTTTATTTTGGTGGTGGACAGCGTATTTTTATCGATAAAAAAACATCCCTACGCTGGGACGTTAAAGGGCATATTTTCGCATATGATAAAAAAGACGGGGCTTGTGACCCAACCGTTGCCGCAAGTGAACCTAAAACGCAGACGAACGTAACGGTTCAACTAGGTGCGGGCTACTTTTTGTAAGGAAGCTGTGACATGAAATGGTTTTCGTTCGTAAACATAAGAATGGTAGGAGCGCTCCTGTTGGGGGGTGTTTCTTTGCCTGTGTTTGCGAATTACCAAGTAGCACAGCAGTTAATGGCTCGTCGCGATTATGTGGGTGCTGCGTCGCAGTATTTTCAAGCGTATGCATCGCCGCGTTCTGCAAGCGAGAAGCTCTATGCAGAGTGGGGCCTTGGCAAATCATTGCAGGCCATGGGTTTTAATTACTCGGCATCTAAATATTTTAGTCAGGTGGTTCGCCGCGGGCCGAGTCCTGCCAATCCATACTTCCGCAAAGCTCTTGAAGAACTTGGTGCTATCAATAGCGTTACAAGTATCGGTCAATCACATGTGGTTCAACTCTTTCGTTCCAAGTCGATTTCTCCTGAGCAGGTTCCGGGTGCGGCACGTGGATTCTATTTTTACTATGTTGGTGTCGAAGCCTTTGAAAAAGCTCAATTTGAAAAAGCTGCCGATTATTTCAAGCGAGTCCCTTCTGGGCTCTACTATGCAAAAGCCCAGTTTCACCTTGGCGTGATCGCTAACCGAGCTGGCGCCCATAGTCGGGCGATTGCCTATTTTGAGGCAGTTCGGGCATCGGCGGGTAACGACGAGTGGCTTCGTGAGATGACCAATCTTAATATCGCTCGCGTTCACTATGAAACTAAAAGCTTCCCTGAAGCTCTGCAGTATTATGCGCTAATCCCTCGTGAATCCGATAATTGGCTAGAAGCAATTTTTGAATCTGCATGGGCCTTTTTCTTGATGACGAAGCATAATAACGTCTTGGGGAATATTCACACGCTGCATTCACCGTTCTTTGATAATAGGTTCTTTCCTGAAAGCTTTATACTTCAATCGATAACTTATCTGCGCCTCTGTCGTTACGACGAAGTGCAAACCAGCCTTGAGCGCTTCCGCGATCGTTATAAGCCGGTATTCAAAGATCTTGGCGCGATGCTAACAGAGTTCAAGGGTAAGAAAAGCAGCCTTTACAAACTGGTTTATGAATATCGAAACGGTTCCCTCAATAATTTTAAAAACGCCTGGGCCATTTTGGATGCTTTGTCGCGAACGGATGCTTATAAAGAAGCTGCTACGACAGTGCGGTATGCGGATATCGAGATTGGCAGACTTGGTTCTGTCGGTAGCAAATGGGCAAGCAGTGGTCTTACTGAGGACTTAAAAGATTTCCTAGGTAAGAAAAAGCAAGTTGCCATCGTTGACGCGGCGGGACGTCTTTATGATTTAGCCGCAGCGGATCTTGAGTATCTTAATACACTCTCGAATCAAACAAAGCTGATTCAAGCAGATATGTATGAAGGAAAAGTCGATGCCATTCGCCGTAGCCTTAACGTCAGCCAGGCAAATGACCGGAAGCAGTTTATCGGCGGCTTACAACCGCTGAATGTGGACCAGCAGCTTGAGTACTGGCCGTTTGAAGGTGAGTATTGGGAAGATGAGCTTGGCTTCTATGTTTACAATATTGACGATCGTTGCAGCGAAAAAGGTAATGCACCACCAGGTGGGGCTAAACCCTAGTAAGGAAATTACGGTTGATTCATAAACGCGCCTTGAGCGCGTTTACGCAATTTACGGCAAATTGCTGGATGGGGCGAAGGGGAGGAGAGTTTCATGTGCAAGAATAAGAAAAGATTGTGTCTATATATTTTCTTGGTGACTCTAGTAGGTGCCACGGATCTTTACGCAGTCACTGCTGGGAAATCAGCAGCTGATTCTAGGGAATCCAGTCACCAAGAAGTCAATCTTGGTAGCGTTAAAACTGAGAAGCGTGAAAAAGGTAAAGTAGAGAAGGCTCAGGGTCCGAGCATTACTCGTGGTGAAGCTTTTGTTATTGCAACTGAGGGCAAGCTGTCTTCTGAGATCAAGAAAACGATTGCATTCTACGAGCGAACTGAAAAAACTCTACCGTCCAAAAGTGCGGCACGCCTGCAAATATTAGAGCGGTTAGTGAATTTATACCTCGAAAATGCTGTCTATGAGGCTAATGCCGAGTTCCGTCGTTATGATCAGCAGTATGAGGCATGGGAACGTGCCGGACGGCGAGGCAAGTCTCCTGTCGTTGATAACCGTACGTCCAAAACAGTGTGGAAACAAGTATCCGCAAAATCAGCCTATGTTTTGAAAGAATTTCCTCGGACTAAGATCGCTGATGAACTTATGTTTAACCAGGGTATTGCTCTCCAGTATCTAGGCCAAGATAAAGAAAGTGCACGCACCTACAGCCAGTTGATTCAGAAATTCCCTAACTCTAATAAAGCAGGCGAAGCTTACTTTCAATTAGGTGATTTCTTCTTTGGTAAGCAAGATTTTAGAAATGCGATCAATAATTACAAGCAAGCACTTCGCTATAAAACAAGCCGCGGTTATGGGTGGTCGCTTTTTCAATTGGGTTGGTGTGAATACAACCTCGGCAATTATCCAGAATCGCTTGCCTACTGGAAAAGAACAGTTGCGACCGCTTCTGGATCGAGAGCGAAGGGCAATGATCAATTAAAAGAAGAAGGCCTGAAGGATATGGTCTTCGCTTGGGTTGAAGTGCGCCAGGTGGAAGAAGCAATTAGTTATTACAAAGCCAATGGCGGCGAAAAGTATATCGGCAAATTCTTAAATAAACTTGCGACAGAGCTGGTCGGAATCGGTAAATACCAGGAAGCCGTTCGAGTTTATAAGCGCTACCAGCAATTATTTCCTAATGCGCCAGATACTCCAGATGCTCAGAAAGAAATTATCAGTCTTTATTTTGACCTGAATAACTTTGCTCTGATGTGGAAAGAATTGGAAGCTCTACCTCAGATGTACGGGCCCGAAAGTAATTGGGCGAAGGCAAATGCTGGTGATAAAAAACTAGTTGATGAAACGCAGATTATGATTCGTGATCGCCTTCTTTACTATGCAAAAGTCTTGCATAAAGCTGGTCAGAAAGATGACGATGAGCGTGTCTATGCTGAGGCTCTCAAGGGCTATGTTTTGTATTTGAAGCATTATCCGAACGCCAAAGAGATGCCCGAAGTTAAGTACAACATGGCTGATATTTATTTTGCTCAGAAAAAATATCGCGAAGCTGGTCGACTCTATCTTGAAGTCGCAGAACTTGGTAAAGAACGTGCGATTGTCTTTGATCCAGTTTCAAAGAAAACTTCGAACATCCATGCAAAAGTATCTCGCTATATGTTGGATAGTTATGGCTTGGACTTTGAAGCTGAATATAAGGTGCTTCTGAAACAAACCCCTGATTTTAGTAAGCCAGCGAAGCCTTTAACCCCAAGAGCAACTTCATATGTGATGGCGTGTTCTCAGTATCAAAAATGGTATCCCACCGATAAGAAATCGACCAAAGAATGTGATACCTATGTCACAGCGATCTACTATAGAACCGGCGATAAAGAGAAATCGAAGAAGCTTCTTTTTAACGTCGCTAAAACCTATCCCAATGAAAAGATGGGACCAGAAGCGGTCGAGTGGTTAATTCCTCTTTACGGTAAAGATACAAAGTCGCTCGTCGCCATTGCTGACAATCTGCTGAAAATTCCCGCGTATCAAAAAGGTAAGCTTGGTGACAAACTCCGTGAACTTAAGCGTGGCGCTGAGA
>CAZUYQ010000062.1:20576-28278 GCA_964624705.1 uncultured Polynucleobacter sp. | reverse complement strand
GGCAACTCTGGCATGCCAAAAACATGGCCGAATTCGTGCTCCCACATTCTCCAATCATTGTCGAGTCGCGCGACGTTCATAAATACAAATGGTTCAAAGCTATGAAAGTAGATGCGGCTGCTCTTACCTTCGCCGTTGTCAAATGAACTTTGGAATAAATAGGCGTTTATCGCATGGTGATCAACAATGCGAGAGTCCCGACAATTGTCAAAGGCCCTACCGACTTCATCTTTTGTTGGTTTTGTAACTTGATCGCCCAAGGCAAGCATTTCATTACATCCTTGAATTTCGAGATCTCTGACACGGCTATAGGCTTTCAGTGTAAAATTAAAAATATGCTCACCACCAGAACGCTTACGGAAACCAGAGTTAAGAATGGAAACGAACCTTTTGGCCCTTTCGACGGTTAATTCTTCAGATGGATCTTGGGTTAAAACAACAATATTGATTGGAAAAGAACGGACTTGCGACGCGCCGCTTGTTGGGCGAATACAGCAGATGGCGAAGATAAATAATCCAAAGATTTTATGACGCATAATTTCCTATTCTTTACATATCAATTTTATCCCAAGCTCATTATTTTCTGCAAGATGGTCATTTTATTTTGGCGGTTTTTCACCAAAGATCTTTGCATAATCTGCGTCGCAATTCTTTGGCAAATCTCGCATATATTTCCAATAGGAAACGATTGATCTAACTTTCGCAAGATCAATCAACCCGTCATCCACCATGATCTTCATGAGTTCTAAGACCTTAATGATCGACACTTCAAATTCTTCCGCCAACGCGATCATATCGCTGTCATCGGTCACCACTGGTGTTTTTAAAATGTATGCAATCGCAAGAGCCTCGATATCAACGGAGCCGGTCGTTAGATTCATGCTGATTGCTGCATCTTTGAAGAATGCCTTTGTTTCCTGGAGCTTGTTTTTCTCAGTGCGAGACAGGGTGAGCTTCATTTGCCGGTTCTCGGCATACTTGGCCTCCGATACCCAATGAAACTTGGACTGAAGGCGACCGCTATACAAATACTCTCTTTCAAAACCTTCGATGATATAGAGGCAGTATTTTTTCTTTCCAAATGGCTTGCCTAGCAAGGGGTGAACATCCCTTGCCAATCGAAAGTAGGCATTGGAATCCACCAGGATTTTAACTTGTGTCATCCCTCAAGCTCGTGCTCGTGCTAATGCGCGTCCGCGCGGTTAATATCCAAAATATTAGCGTTAAACTTACACGACTCGTCACTATGTTCCTTGATATATGCCGCTAAACAATCAAAAAAGCTGGTTCTGAACTGTTGCTTGGTGGTTTGTAAATACACCTTTGGTTCAGGGCGATCTGTTTTAAAAATGGTTTCGCTCAGCAAAGTGTATTTCTGATTAAACTGAGTAGTGGTTTTGAAGATAAGTTTATCTTTCTCAAGATCAAGTGTATCAAGCAATTTATGCTGCGCGTAAGCTTGCACTTCTTTGTAAATGGTAATAGGTGAAATGACGTGCTCTACCGCCATCTCCTGGATAAGTTTAATTTGATCCCAGGTATTGAGGGGATGAAGTTTATCGTAAGCGGCGCTCGCTATCTCCAAAGGGAATAGCAAAGCGCCCGCAAACCGATCTGCAAAATCTTCACCCTCTTGTTCCATGAGTTGTGGAGCTTTTGCATGGCCTAGTTCATGAGCAAGCCAAAATTTAAAATCAAAAACTTTGGTATCTAAATTGATAAAAATCCAGGTCGTTTGTGACTCTGCAAGAAACACGTGAGTCGCATTTTTATAATGTTCTTTACCCCACAATACTGGGATGATCACTGCCTGAAGTTTGTCAAAAATGCCGAGCAGATCTTCAAAGCTGATTTGCTCTTTACCCACTTCAGCCCGCACAGCCTTTGCAGCTTTTTGGATGTACTCATACTCAACTTTAGGTTCCTTGAGCGTTGCTGGAGCACTCAACGTGTCGAATGGTAAGTATGGAACCAGGCGACTCAAGAGTCGGCTGATATAGAAAAAGTGTTCCCGATGCGAATCCTGGATTTTATGATTGCCACTTTTACGAAATGCAACGGTTGGCTGCGCTTCGACGATCTTAAGCACGATGTCATCAAAGCTGAGCTTCAGCAGCTCTGCAAGCTTAAGCAGATGCCGTGGACGCGGAAACTTCTCTGGTTTGAGCCAGCTTGAAATCGCCGTTTTAGTAACATCTAGCTGTTCCGCCAAGTCTGTTTGAGAAAGACCAAGCTGAAGCATCCGATCATTGATAAGGCTGGTATTGAGCTTTTTTTCCATCTCTTCTAACTTTACTTCAAGGTTGTAGGCGTTGTAAACTTTCGTAAACTAAAATCATCTTTAGTTATCGGTATTTTCTGAAAAAAGTAAAGCGATTTGTTTCAACTAGCTGATTTTTATAAAGTATTGCGAGTCGCTTCTGTAACCGAGCTTCCCTTCAATATCTTCATCACAGTAGTCGGATGCCACCGCGAGTTCCTGTTTTTTGTCTTTATTTTCATTGAATTAAGAATATCTGCGATTTTGTGATAGCTAAACCCTTGTAATCTTAGGGACTTCATCTTCTCGATGGTTTCCAACTCCCGCTTGCAGTCCATTTCACTACTTTTTACAGCCCTGCGCCCATAGCCCACTTGTCTCCGGACATAGTGTGGCCTCGCTCCTTCAATTTCAATCCCTGAGCTTTCAGATGTTTCAGGATGGTAGAATGTGAGCAATCGACCTCTCGTGCAATTTGTTTGGCGGATTTTTTGTTTGCCAGGTACTCTTTGAAGATATCCGCTCCCCCGAATAAAGGCAGATTTAAGTTAAACAGTAATCTTCTCGCAATGATAGCTATGTGGGACATAGCTCGCACAGGACTTCGAGCGAGGAGCTTTTTATAAGCAATTGATTTCTGAAACCCCCCTTCCAAACTTCATTCATCTCTCTTCCTTACGCTGTTAACCACTGCACGACATCTTCTCCCATTTAGTGCATCATTTTAAGTGGTATTGATATCCTATTTTGCAGCAAAAAATTCTTTCTTCGTCAGGGCCTGTCATGGCAACAATACAAACAAAATTTAATGGCATCGCAGAACAAACATTAATCGAAATCATCAACCGTATCGTCGCAGTTGCTAAGCCTCAAAAAATTATTTTGTTTGGCTCCGGTGCACGCGGACAGCTTGGACCATCAAGCGACCTTGATATTTTGGTTGTAAAAGATGGTGTCAATCGACGCGAACTCGCCCAAGAAATATATAGCCGCATGCGCGGCATCGAAATCGGTTTGGATATCGTCATTGCAACGACAGATGACCTGAATCGCTTTAAAGACTCCCCCACTGTCGTGATTGCGCAAGCGTTGAAAGAAGGAAAAGTCATCTATGACAACGCGACCTAAAAATAATCCTGACGATCCCACGGTGTGGTTAAAGCGAGCGAAAAGCAGTTTGATACAAGCCAAACTGCGTAGTGAAGGAATTTATCTGGAAGATCTTTGTTTCAATGCTCATCAAGCTGTCGAAAAATCTTTAAAAGCGCTACTACTAAAAGTTTCCGGTAAATTTCCATTTACGCATCATCTTGTGCGACTCAATACTGAGATCGAGAAGAAAATAAAACCGCTTCCAGCAGAATTGACGGCAGCGGAATTTTTATCTGCTTACTCAGTTGCTTCGCGCTATCCTGGCTGGGATGAAGACATCACCGAGAAAGAATATCTTCGTGCTGTTGCGGCTGCGGAAGCGGTTATCAATTGGGTATCAACTCAGATTGCAGATGCAAATATATAGGCAAGGCCACATTATGCCAAGAGTTCACATTTTTGGAGCGTCTGGATCTGGCACTACAACTCTCGGTAAAAAAATTTCAGAACAGTTACAAATTCCGTGCTTTGATTCGGACAATTATTATTGGAAGAAGACCAACATTCCGTTTACCGAAAGCAATCCCATTGAAGAACGACATTCTCTCTTGTTAAGCGAGTTAAGCGGTCTAAAAGATTGGATCATTTCTGGTTCGATGTATTCTTGGAGTCAGCCATTTGTGCACATGTTTCAACTGGTGGTCTATCTCTATGTTCCCAAAGAAATTCGAATGGAACGCCTTAAAATCCGAGAGCTTATACGATACGGGAATCGCATTCTCCCCGGTCAACATCTACACGAAAAACACCATGAGTTCCTGAAATGGGCAGATCAGTACGATCAAGGATTCATGTCAGGCAGGAATAAACATGCGCACGAAGAATGGATGAATAAACTAGCCTGTCCCATTTTGCGGATTGAAGGAGAAACCTCGGTCGATATGTCATTAAACTTGGTCACCGAAAAACTTAAAGAATTGGGGCTCTAAATGCCTTCAAATAAAAAGAACCGCAAAGAAATCGATATTGCCGCTGGGTTCGTATGTTGGTGCTCTTGGGGCCATTTCCTGAGGAGAAGTCGAGTATTCTAAAATTTATTGCCTTTCTTTTTGCCTACGCCGCAAGTTTCTACGCGCTTGTAGTCTACGTTGGGTTGTCATTCAATACCTATCGTAAGCAATCTTGGTTTCGCCATTTATCTTTCGCGGCTTCAACAATCCTTGCCACCGCCCTTTCAGTTATCTGCGCCGCAAGTATTTGGTATTTTGTTACTTTGATTGATATTTGGCAGAGTGGATACCTATTCGTGGGTACCTCAATCGTCGAGCTGTTGTTTCTCATGCCGTTCTTTAACTTTTTTGTCATTCGTAGATCGAAAAATCCATTGCTGGGAGGATTTGTCGCTGGGCTAGTTAGTTTTGTTTTTATTTTGTGTCATGCCTTCATATTTTCCGAATGGAACGTCGCCCAGTATGGTTTGATAGCCGAATTGCCTTATATTGTACTTCTAGTTATATGCGCCGCTCTGCTGGAGAAAGAGTCAAGGCTGTCTGCGGTATTTTTTGCATCACTGACAATGGTTTTTCCGCTGATGATGCTTTTGCCTCCAGACGCTTCAGAGCCTCAGACTTTGCGCAATGTACTCCTCAACTTAAAAATATACCCAACTGCGGAAGCCATTCAAGATTTTCGTGATTATACAACCAACGCTAAACACTGGCGTTCGGAGCCAGGCATGCAAGCCATCAAATGGACAATAAATGATACCAGCACTGAATTTGCCAAAAAATTTCTCACTGATGAAGAAACAAAGGAGTTCCTTAGAAACATTCTCAATCATGCTGAAAATTTTGCTATTATGGAACCAAATCGCCAGCCCTATTCATACTCAAATCCTTTTCCTTTAAAGCCTGAGGCATTGAGTCCGTCAGCAATAAATTACCTGATGGAGACTTGGAGAGATAACGATGCGTACTGCTACTATCTGCCACACAAAGTTGAAAAACGCTTTGTAGAAGTGGCAGCTACAAGCAAATCTTGCTTCGCTGAATTTATTCAATTTTTTACCGATCAACCCTATCCTCATCTTTCGGCTGAACAAATGGAACTGTTAGACTCCTATTTGACCAAGCCCCGTTCAGATATGCCGAGAGAGATTGCAGATGCAATCGGGCGTCTGATAATTAACAATACAAACTTCCCCGACAGCATAAAGCAAACTTTTATTGATAATGACTGGTTTAAGAAGACCCCATTGACGGATGAAACCTTGAAGGTGTTTAAGAAATATTTCCTCTATAATCGACGAAAGCAGATTGCTTCATGGTTGAGCCTAGATCGAAACGGTTTCGTCAAAGCAATCAGGCAAGCCTCCCTAGTTCTCGATCCGCATGATAGGGAAAGAGATGACTATGAATTTTATACAACCCTAAAATATCTTTGCACTCATGTGTCGCAAGAATGCAGCGATAAGCCTACTTCTGAGGAACGGGCATCGTTTAGCTATGTATTTAAGAAAAATATCCGTATCTGGCGTCTAAGTGGGAGGCGAAGTGCCGAGGCTCGGTGGATGCTTGCGCGGGAAATACTGAAGCCTGAGCACTGGCCTAAACTTGAGAAGCTAAGCATTATGGACTACTAAGGTTAGTGTTACGAGCGCGGTCTGAATAATTTTTTTAATCTCTACAAACCTCTGAGCCATTCGTGGCGCTTCTACAACGCTGCGAATACAAAGGTTCAGCTCATTGCTTCAGGTGGCATAGAAACAAAGGTATACGATTCAAATCTATGGCGTCATCTTGAAAGGAGATACACCAATGGCAGCAGATAAAAAAAATCGAAAGCAAGTTGATATTGCCGCGCTGTTTGAAGAAGGTACTCTGATCGATCAGGCAATTAATACAGCAGTTAAAAATGCGGTAGAGCGCCACAAAAAACTTTCCCAGCCGATTGTCGTTTGGCGGGACGGTAAAGTTGTAGTTATCGATCCGAAAGACATCGATAAGGAACTGGAGTGATTCTTAAGAACAATGTTTCTTAAGAATTTTGTAGACCGTTGGGCGATCCCAGCGGCCACCATTTTTAGTTCGGATGCCTTTCGCATTTAGCCAGTCCACCATCCGTCGACATTTCGCCACCCGAATGGGACCTGCCCGCGCGATGGGCGTTGATTCTTCATCAAAATAGACTTTACTTGTTGGATCTTTTGTCGCGGATTACTATTGATATCAATAAGTTGTCCCAAGATGTCATTTGGTTCGTATGATGGAGTGCCCGAGGAGCCATATCACTCTGGAGACAAAACTTTCTCCGCTTTAGTTAACAGAACTTCAGCTTTATCAAAATAATCCGATACCTAAGTAAGAATTAAATTTCTAGTTAGGTTTTTTATTATGAAAATTATTTACGACTACGATGAGTTTCACAATCGAACGAAACCAATTCGCGATCACTTTGATCTTGATGATATTTTCCCAGATACATTGACCGGCGTTTTTTTTCCTAGTCGACTCAAGGAGCTCATCCAATACTGTACTGAACGTCCCGAGTATCACATCATGTCTTATTTACCTAAACAGGTCAAAGTTAACAGAGCGGTAGACGCAGCCTGCTTCTATTTACTTGGAACAGGCGATGCGGATCCAGATCTCTGGTATAGCCTGCGTTTCAATCAGGAAAAATTTGAAAGCTTACAGATCTACAAATTCAGCGGCAGCTCTCGACTGACCTAAGTCGCGAAGATCGAATGCTGACGTCATCTTAGAAGGCGGCTTTGAAGCATTTAGAAAGCGAGAAGCAAAATATCAATAGTGAATGGCTATAGTTCATAATTGATCCACCAACATCTGAAGAAGTTCATTAAATTTCTGTTTCTTTTGACCAATGACGGCAAAAAAATCTCCATCCACCTTATCCACTGCCGGTATCGCGTCAAAAACTATCTTCTTTCCGGTAGGCGTAAGGTGAAGAGAGTTGGCTCTGGTATCGGTGGGGTGTGGCTTACGCTCGATATACCCTTTAGCTTCCAATGTTCTCAACACTTGCGAAGTGGTCATGGTGTCCGCTTTGGTATGCTTTGCCAGCATGATCTGCGTAATCCATTGCTCTTTCGTCGAAAGCCAAAGAAGACCCGCTAACAATACAAATTGAATCTGTGTAAGCCCATGGGGACGCAAAGCAGCAGCAATTTGCCGTTGCCATACGGCAGTGACCTGCCAGAGCAGAAAGCCGCTACTGTCATTTGCTTCGTCATGCACGAAAGGTAGCTCAGACTTTTTCATCAATTCCTACCTGCATTGCGGAAGCAATCAGTTTAAAATCTTGTTCTGTGATTTCAATCTGGCCGTTCCG
>CAZUYQ010000062.1:9714-20566 GCA_964624705.1 uncultured Polynucleobacter sp. | reverse complement strand
ATGCTTCGGATCTTTGATAAACGACAACTGTTCTTTGATTGGAAGGATCGATGCGGCAGCACATTTTCTATATGAAATATTGCGGCGATATGGAACGAAATCAGACGTCATTTCAAATTTATATGCCGACTCTCCAACGACTTGCCCGATAGCTGTAAATTTTTGCAGCGGCTCCCCTTCAGACATTTCTGTTTTCGGTGAATAATAGATCAACCAGTCTCCTACACTCATTTTTTGTAGCGGAGCACACTTCCCATGACAGAGCTGGGCAAATCCGCCTTCTACGCCCTTTTCAACATGCGAAAGCGAAACGACACCAATCCAATACCGTGGTGATTTCATCATGCTTTCTCCGCCAAAGCCGCAAGTTTTTTCATTGCTCCGGGTAAACCTTTTTTTACGTTGCTTCCAATCACACGACTAAAGAGCGGGGTTAGTAGTCCGCGCATCTC
Organism: uncultured Polynucleobacter sp.; assembly: GCA_964624705.1. Classification (GTDB taxonomy): domain Bacteria; phylum Bdellovibrionota_B; class Oligoflexia; order Oligoflexales; family RGVZ01; genus CAMDKS01. Next base: position 20,114 of record CAZUYQ010000062.1, on the reverse strand, counting down.
TACCCGGTGTGTGATCTTCGCCTTTTGTCCCGCAACCGCTGGAGTATAGGTATGAATAAAATCGAGTTTTGTAAGCGGCAAGAACGACCGATCTTTAAACCTGCGCTGTGTTTCGACCTCCAGGAGTTCAAATTTCACCTTTGGTCCTCCTGCCGGCTTCATCACGCCTTTTGAGCCATTGGCAAAGCTGCCTTCTAGTTTGACCCATTCAATTCCGTCATCCCATTTTGGCCAAGATGCTGGCGTGGACCAAATAGCCCAAATCTGAGCTGCTGTGGCTGTGGTTTCAACGGTTTCTTCTGTAGTCCAAGTCATCATAGTGGTTCTTCCTTTCAAGAAGCAAGTTATATATGCACACATATAATATGTATACATATATAAAGTCAACTGGAAATGCTCGTCCCTAATTTGACTCCCTCACCACTGCGTTTTCGGCCCCCTTTAAAATCTTCATCACGGTCGTCGCGTGCCATCTTACTTTCCAGGATTTTGTCTTTATTTTCATAGAATTAAGAATATATGCAATCTTGTGATAGCTAAACCCTTCTAAACTCAAGAATTTCATTTTCTCAATAGTCTCCAGCTCCCTTTTGCAGTCAAGCTCGCTGCCTTTGACGGACCTTTTTCCGAACCCCAATTGCCCACGCACATAATTGGGCCTGACTCCCTCAATGGCGACGCCATCAGCTTTACGGTGCTTGAGGATGGTCGTATGGGAACAGTCGATCTGCCAAGCAATTTGCTTGGCAGATTTCTTGTTTTCTAGGTACTCTTTGACGACATCCGCTCCCCCCAAAAGAGGCGGATTTGGATTAAATGCGGGACGAGCACCGAGGAGCCATCCTTTTCTGCACGCTTATCAGTTGGTAGAATTGATAATAATATCGAGATCGGCTGTAAGGAATATACGAGTTAAGTTGTTAATCTGAAACGAATCTCGGATAAAACGGCCATCGCTTCAAAAAGCAGTGGCCGTTTCTGTTTTGCTGCGAACGGGAACTCGAACGGCCGGGGAGGCAAATAAATTGGAAGGTTCCGTCATAGACATTGCTCGTGAAATCCAAGCTATCGCGCAAAGTGGTCTTAGCTTTTCTAGAGATCCTTTCGATCAGGAGCGATTTAAGCAGCTCGTAGATGTTGCTGCCGCGCTCGTTGCGCGGCATACGGCGCATCCGAAGGAATACATCGACAAAGTATTTTCCGCCGAATCGGGATACGTAACTCCCAAACTCGACGTGCGGGCAGCGGCATTTCAAAACTCTAAGATCTTGATGGTGCGGGAGCGAGAAAGCTCTGGATGGACTCTCCCTGGAGGATTTGTCGACGTTAACGAGTCCCTTAGTGAGGCGGTAACCAGAGAGACCAAAGAGGAATCAGGTCTTCTTATTATTCCGCGGAAAATTGCGGCGATTTACGACCATAGGAAGCATGGATACAAGGCGCATCTCTATCACTTCTATAAGTTCTACGTACTGTGCGACATAGATAGCGGAGTTGTATCCACGAGTATCGAAACAAGCGAAGTCCAATTCTTCTCGCGAGAAGAAGTCGACAGCCTGTTTCTGGATCCTGGTCGAACCACACGCGATCATGTTTTGCGTATGTTTGATCATTTAGGCGACCAGTCTCTTCCGACTGATTTTGATTGAAGGCATCTGATTCACCCGGCCATTTCTGAGAATAGGACTTGGAATGAAATATAACTGGCACGCCCTGCTTGGGAACTTTATTGAGTCGGAATCGAACATGCTCTTCAAAGGCGGCCTTCAAAAATCTGATGAACAAAAGGTCGATGCGCAACCAGGCATAGAAATGGGCATGTTCATTTGCGATCAAAATCGAAGGCTCGGCTTTGGGTTGATGTAGTACATATTCTGACTACTGATCTTCAGATGTCGCTACCGCTGAGTCAGGTAGGAATCCGGTGCATGGGCGAAGGCGACATAGAGATTTCAAATTACTCCGTCGCAGCTCAGAAGCCTAAAGTCTTTGTTGTAATGCAATTCGAAAATAAATTTGATGAGCTCTACTTTGAAGTTATCAAGAAGATTTGCCTAGAGTTCGGCTGCGAACCTCTCCATATCGACGAAAAGCTAGGATCCGGTCTTATAATTTCGGAAATTGGAGAGCCCATTCGGGAGTCAGTCGCCTTAACTGCGGAAATTTCCTCGTGGAGACCTCTAGCTAGGGGTACCGTTTAAGCGTATCGTCAAAAATGGTGAGCCATTCTTTCGACATTGCTGGTTTTTTCCACCAATCAAAAAAATACATGAAAACAAGAAAACTCCGACGTCGGAGTTTTCGTTATTTTTTAAGCATGTCCAATTAAATTCGCAATTTAAAAAGCTATTTTTCTAAAGCACATGTCCCACTCGACGCAATTGCGACGACAACCAAATCTGCTCAGCACGCCCGACAATATCGACAAGTGGCACACAACCAAAATTACGCGAGTCCATTGAATTGGTCCGATTATCACCAAGAAGAAACGCTTGACCGTTGGGAACTTGGACTGACACGGAGTCTGTTTCTGCGGCATCTTTCTTAAGGACTATATCATAGCTATGTTCATCAGAAGTCTCGTCATATATTTTAAATTGATCTTTAGCCAGATTAGCATTGTTAAGAGACTCAGTTGTAGAAGTGAGACCTTTTCCGTTTACAGTTACTACATGACCAGAAATCTCCACTTTATCACCAGGTAAGCCGATCACTCTTTTGACATAGTACTGCGTGCGATCATTAGGATCTACAAACACCACGATATCTCCACGCTTCAGTTTCATTCCTGATCCTGGTTGATTGACTCGTCTATCCACAAAAAAATGCTCTCCGGGCATTATTCCTGGGATCATACTTTGCGTCGGAACCTTATAAGCTGCCACAATGTTCGTTCGAGTATAGTCAGCCAACTGACCAAAAACAAAAAACCAACTAAAAAAGGCGATCGCAATATATGAATAAGATGTGTTTATAGGTGTAGCGCGAAAATTTATGCCGATTCTTTTCGCTTCTTTGAATGCCGAAACAGCAGACCATACATACAACCCAAATGTTAAGAGCACTCCTAAAAAGACCAGAATAGAAAGAGTCATAGTTGGACCATGTACCGCGATCCACGAAAAAATCGGGACCATAAAAGCCACAATAAGATAAATTGAAATTCCCTCAGTGACTAACCCGTTGTAAATATGCCCCAAGCCCGGCATCACTAATGCTGCCGTCAGCGCAAGAAGAGGTTTTCTTTCTTTATTTTTGGTATCGACATTCATGTTTGACTCCTTCTAGTTATCGTTTGTCGCGATAGAAATACAACTCATAATCAAAAAAGTTCCCTAGCTACCGACAGGAATCACCACAGCTAAAACGAATCGAATCACATTCACTATCGCAATCACCGAGCCAACCGACGCAGCTATTAGCTGTCCATAGTGAGCGTAGAAGGTCTTCTCCACTATTAACTTGAGATGACTAAACATCGGTCCGTTTGCGGTCTTCTGTTCTTGGATTAGAATTCTCTCCATTACGACATTGGCAAATCCATGTGGAACCTCCAAGTCAAGGCCTGAATCCACACAAGCATCAAGCTCAGCGAAAGCTCGCATGGCATCGCTACACTGCGGACACTCTAAGACATGTTTATTTAGAGTATCATTTAAGGTCCTCGACCACGCGATTGACTCTTGAACTTGAGTACAAATATCACTCATAAATTATGCCCCCGACGGTTGCAAAAGATCTTTTAATAGCTTTTTACCTCGAAAAATACGGGACTTGATCGTTCCAGTTGTACACCCTTCGATTTTAGCTACTTCTTCAAGGGAAAGTTCATCCAAATACGAAAGCACAACCGCTGATCGAAATGGATCAGGAATCTTGGTCAAAGCCTGCTTTAAATTATGTTTTTCAGCCTCAGCGACAAGGTCATCTTCTGCTGAACGTCTCGCATCTGAATCTGAAGAACTATTTTGTATGTAAGATTTATAAACCGCTGCATGTTTGCTTTTTGCGCAAAGATTGATCGCCATATGCTTAGCGATAACAAATAACCACGAGGCAAACGAAGCCCGCTGGCTGTCATAATCTTTCAAACTGCTATAGGCCCTCAGAAAAACCTCTTGGGCAAGATCTTCAATGACATGATTTTCAAGTTTGAACGTATGAAGAAATTTAAATATCGGGCGCTGATATCGAAGTACCAGAAACCGAAAAGCATTGGTATTACCGGCAAGGACTTGGTCGATAAGAAATTGATCGTTCATTTGTCTTACCCTACTACGCAACTAGGATCATGCACAGTAATACAGATGAGGAGCTCAAAAGTTCCCAACCAGTCTAATAATCTGATATATCCAATTATTATAAATACTTAAGGATATCAACTACGGCTAATCTCGCTTTCCGATACCAAGAAAGGAGCCCTTCTTCGAGGCATTTTTTGGCTGAGGAAAAACTCCGACCGGAACAGAGGTAAGTGCTGAACTTTAGATATCATTACTGTTTTTGTTGATGGAAACTCTACATTATTGTCGCAATTCTGAGGAGCCATTCTTTCGACATTACTGGATTTTCCTCTAAGTTAACAAAGTGGATTTAGTTTCTTCAAGATTATCCGATACCTAGGTAAGAAATAATTCTTTTATCTAGGTTTTTTAATATGAAGATCATTTTTGATTATCAAGAATTCTCGGACCGCACAAAATTGGTACGCGATCATTTGGAATTTGCCGGCATTGAAGCAGATACACGCTTAGGCCATTTCTTTCCTCACCGGTTAACCGAACTCATCGAATATTGCCGGCATAACCCCGAATTCCATATTGTGTCCATGCTAAAAAATAGCGTGAGTAAAGTAAATTGTGCCGTAGAAAATGCAGGTTTTTATCTCCTGGCCGAAGGAGACAGTGATCCTGGACTCATATACTGCGAAGTTCAAAACAATGAGCAGCTCGAAAATCTAAAAATCACTGAATTCCTCTTTGGCTCTTGATCTTCCTAAGTCTCGTAATCCAAAAGCAGACTCAATTTGAGCTCGTAATTTTGCTGCAAGAAAATCTTCGACCATCATCATATTCATAATTTTGTCAGCATGAAAAATGAAAACATCGCTAGCGGTGTTTTTGCGTATTGCTCTGAGCGCGAGGTATTCATATAGAGCATACGCATCGAGCAAATCGTCGCTAGAAAACAATGACACTTGGAGGAATTGCATAATTCGGTCAACATCTTCTCGATTTGATGCACATGGGATCAATTTTTCAGATCTCGTCGTGCCTACAAGAAGATAAATTATGTCGAGCTTCATCAGGCGTCCTCAATCGGAAAACCTGACAATATGTACCTACCCTTTGAAGCACAATAATAAAGTGCAAGGAAATACAAATGTCTGCCACAGACGTTTGCTTAAAAATGAAGATGAACCAACAATGCGCCAAAGACCACTATTGCTGCGACGCTTAAAACCAACACCGCACCCTTTGAACAGAATCGGTGGCAAACACGCTTTGCCAGACGTGCGAATTCGTCTTTCCCTTACCTACGATCATCTCAAAAGTTCTAGTCAGCCAAATATTTGTCATAATCTCAATTGTTTTAGCTACTTAATAGGATCACGTACCAGGACCGCTTAGGTTTACTCATAGCATTCCGATACTTAGTTTAGGAATAGGGATTTATGACAATTATTTACGATCGCAAAGAATTTCAAAATCGAACAAAACCAATCAATGATCATCTTGATCTGATCGGCATCGTTCCCGACACTCTCATCGGGCACTTTTTCTTGACACGACTTCCGGAACTCATGCAGTACTGCTCGAGACATCCACAGTACCACATTATGTCAATATTGCCGCACCAAGTTAAGGTCAACCGACCTGTTGAGGCTGCCCGTTTTTTCGTTTTAGCTGAAGGCGATGCCGATCCCGAGCTCTGGTATAGCCCGCCATTCAATCAAAAAAATTATGAAGAATTAAAAATCCATAAATTCGATCGCTGCCAAAGACTTGCCTAAGTCACGCAATTGAAAAGCCGAGAATATATTTGCCCGCACTTTTGCCTCTTCTAGATCTTCAGTCGACATCATTGATAGAATTTCGTTAGCGTGTTCTTCAAAAACAGCGTCGACGTCCAAACGTCTTATTGCGCGCAATGCTAGAAACTCATAAAGCGCTAAAATATCGAGCAGATCGTCACTCGAAAAATTTTCATTCATAAAATGATCAACTAACTTCTCTATATCTTTGCTGTCTGGTACGAAGAAAATGGCCTTACCAGATCTTGTAATCCCAACACGCTCACAAATAATATCGAGCATATATACCTCTCTCCTCATAACGATAAAGGAGAACTAAGGGTATTTTCTGTGAATCGCATATACAAGTTTAAAAGCAATTGAACTCAAAATGTCTGTGAGAGACACTTAGAAAATGAGTGAAGCAGTAAATTCCTGTGCCCGACACTTAAACAGGTACATGAATTTAAAGCGAAATAAAATCTAACGTCAGGCATGCAGCCTGCTCCTATTTTGAGACGAGTACCTCCAGATACCACGGGGTTTGGTCAGCGTCCCGCAACGATATGCCGAACCCCGTTAAGGCTTCAAGCACCGTTGCCCTGAAGTCTCGGTGACCTCCGAGCATGCGGAACCCATCTTTTACTTTTTCGCGATTTTTATACATGTTCAATTAATCCAGTAGTTTACTGGGCCACGCTTCAACATATTATGTGTTTCGTATAGCAGGGTATTTAGGCTTTACGAGTTACTTAAGTTTACTCAAGATTATCCGATACCTAGATAAGAAATAACTCTTTCTTTCTAGGTTTTTTATAATGAAATTTATTCGCGACTACATCGAATTCAGAGCTCGAACAAAACCAGTTCGCGATGAATTTGACCTAGATCTTATGCCAGATATCGGGCTCGGACTATTCTTTCCGGAACGCCTTGAAGAGCTTAAACAATATTGTCAGAATCATCCTAAATATCACATTATGTCCATACTACCGTCCGCAATAGAAGTTAATAAACCACTGCCAACTGCGCGTTTTTACATATTGGCTACAGGAGACTCCGACCCCGAAATTTGGTATTGCGACTCCGGCAGCCAAGAGCTATTCAAGATTTCAGAAATCCGTAAATTCGAACGCAGCTAAAGATCGTCCCAAATCGCGTAACTCAAAAGCTGATTTAATATTGACTCGCTGACTTGCATTGTTCAGTTCTTGGGGCTCGAAAAGATCTTGAATTTCTGTAGCATTCGTTTCTTGCTATAAGTTCAATCCACCCGATTGTACATTTTTGATTCTAGTTATTGCCCCCACCCGGGACAGGGTTCCTCGGCCGTTCCGCAAATACAATATCCACGCCAGGTGGGTTCTGGAGCCCACCAAGTCACAGTCCCATTTACCGCAAAGGACATTTTCGAATGGGAATTAAATTCAGTTTCTCGACCATTGCATTGTGTTAGCTCCGTCGCCTCGCTTAGAACACCCTCTCGAACATATCCCTTTGGACCCAATTTTACCGGATAATTGGTGTCGAATTTAACCATTTTGCCACCAAAGACTGGATAGAATGCGAAATCATTCTCAACGAAATTAGAAGTGTTAGGGCCAGCCCATTCCGATGTCCCACAAGAAAGCTGATTGACTTGCCAGCGTGTTATTTCTCCTCCCGTCTCGTAAGGAAACTGATTGGCCTCGAGTATTTTGACTAACTGCATAGAAGAAGCTTCATCGACTGAATACGTTTTTCCCTGTAACTGAATCTTGCACGCATAATACATGCGCGAATAGTTAGGCATGACCCAAACATTCTGACAATTTACCACATCGGTATTCCACTCATCTCCGTTTGGTCGATGAAAATCAGGGATCCCGCTCTTCGCTATTATACCAATTAAAGATTTGGCATCAGCACCATCTATTTTCTTTCCGGAACGTTCCCAACAATGGGCGAATGATTGACCGGATGCGATTGGGGCTAAAACCAATATGGAAAGCATGAACAACAAAAAAGATTGATTTAACATTTAATGGACTCCAATTTTTGTTAGCAACTATTGAGTATTCTTCACTGTAAACGATCGCGTATTTTATCGACTCCTGCTTTTGCACATGCTTCATCGAGATCAGCACCGGGAGCGCCACCAACACCGATGGCCCCGACGACTTTCCCACCTGATCTAATGGCTACTCCGCCCCCGACCAATAAAATATTTGGTAAATTGGCGAGCTGAGAACTTCCGGGAGTCGAAAGTATCCTTTTTGCGATTTCCGACGTTGTGTCCATATTCACAATTGGTGCGATCGACGCCGCCGTATATGCCTTATATCTCGAAGAATCCAGTGTATGCGGTCCGGTTTGATCTCCTCGGAGTAAAACTTGGGTAAGTCCTTCAGCATTTACAACAGTCACAGTTACATTGAATCCAGTTTTTTCACAGTTCTGCAATGCAGTCTGAGCGGCCTCTATCGCAAGGCCCAGTGGTACGTTCATCGCAAAACTTCTCGACGAACAGATTACAGACATTACAATCAAGAACTTGCTCGAATTTATCAAACGCGGACTAAACATATAAATCTCCTTAAATAAAAATATATCTGAATGTGAAATGCCTTCTTTTCAAGATCCAGTCGAACATTCCAACTGCATCGAAACGCGCTCACTTGGACGTGAAACCGTATTTGTAATCATTATTAGATCTGCAAAAGGGAGCGGTGAAGTTCGATACAAATTCAACTCAAACGTGCGATCAGAAATCGTTTTAAACTGCGAGTAATACTTTCCCTGCCCTATTCCGCTGACCGCAGTGTAGACACCGATCGTTTCATAGACGATTGACGAACCATCAGATACGTTCCTCTCCACCTTAACTTGAAATACCTTGTAGTTGGAATCAGCAGGGTTGATGCTTTTACGAGACAATGACACGACAAAATATGGCTGGCCATTTGAGCCTGGATCAGCAACATCTACACATGTCATCTCGTTGAAACTAGCCGCAGCATCTGAACTATGAACAGCCGATAAAAAAGACACCAAAACTATTAGTATTCCTTGAAATGTCCCACGCTCCATAAAACTCTCCTAAAAAATGAGGTTAAATCCACGAAAGTCATGCTATAGGTGTTGGGGTATTCCCGAAATCAAATTGCTTTCAACATGTGTTTCCAAATGGTAAACATGAGGACTTATGGACCTAAATCGAATAAAGTATTTTTGTGTCGTTGCTGAATCCGGAAATTTAAGAAAAGCGGCCTCGATCTTGCACTTGAGTCCCGGAGCAGTTTCCAAAGGAATTAAACAGCTGCAAAACGATTTAGGAGTTGAGCTTTTCATCTCTTCGAATCAAGGCATGACTCTCACAAGAGATGGTAAACTGCTCCAAGAACTTGGTCAAAAGATCTTGCAAGACTACCGAGCTATCGAAACTGAATTTAACCCATCCCAAAAGACTCTTACACCTTCAAAAACCGTGAGACTTGGATCTTACTGTATTTTCACATCGCATTTGATGGAAGCGATGCTTTCCAAACATCTAACGGGCGTAAAGTTGTTGCAACGACGACTGCCTCCAGGAGAACTTGAACGCGGGTTGCTAGACGATAAAATTGATATTGGAATAACATACCTACCGTTTCTTAACGACAAGCTAGATTTTCTAAAGGTTTCAAGATTCGAAATGAAGCCGTTTGTTTTACGTGGTCGATTTAAAAATTCATCGATCGAAGACTTACCCTTTGTATCGTCTGTCGCAGAAGTTGAAGGGTCAGCATATCGGGTCCGTAGTATCGACGGCTGGCCGTATGAGCGCATCAGTAGGAATATCGTCTATCAGGTTGCTGGACTCGATGCCGCATTAGGCCTCGTACGGCGAGGACTCGCCGCCGTATTTTGTCCAGCGTTTGTCGCGACTATGCATAACGAAATAGCGAAAGACCAGTACCAATTAGAACCGTTCAACCCTAAAGATAAATTGAAACCAGCGATATATGACGCGTATATCGTAAAGAGAAAAAGTGATCCTGAATGCAAAAACATTAAGAAAATCGCGACGTGCCTGCGAAAATATAGTGCTACGGATCATATGCATTTCATATAAATCCGCTACTGTAGTCATTGCAAAAAAATGCGGTAACTGAAACACTATTAATTGATCGACAGTCGAGTGCTTCTATAGTTTTCGTACACTACAACAAAGAAACCAAATGTCCATTCTGAATATCGATACTGAGAAGAATATTGAATCCCTAGTAAAGATGCACGAATCTGGTCGTCAGATGCTGCTATTTTCCAAATTTAGGCCGAAAAATCTTCTTCCGAGTCAAATTGATTCACTCATTCGCGACGCTCAAAGCAGAGTCCCTTCCGACATTCGCATTGTTCGCATCTGCTT
>CAZUYQ010000062.1:0-9704 GCA_964624705.1 uncultured Polynucleobacter sp. | reverse complement strand
GTAGCTGATGGTTATGAATATTTAATTCAGTTAAGCGCACTAAAAACTAAATTGCCGGCCGATAAGATCGATCTGCCGCCCGGTTTTAGCATCCGCAAAATGATTTACGACTCCGATATAGATTCTGTGGTAGCCCTTGAAAGAGCCGTTCATGCTGCCGATAAAAGTTCTCGCGTCAACTTCGAGACCGATGTCGCCATTGCGGGTATGAAGGGATACTATAAAAAAACTTGTGCTACCGACGGAATCTATCTGCTAGAAAAAGACGAGCGAATTGTCGGCCTCGTTGGATTCATGATAGATTCTAAACATCTTGGTTCCATGCATATCAGCTCTATTGCAATTGACCTCGCACTTCAAGGCCAAGGGCTATTTTTCCCTCTCATATTGGCAAGTCTAAGACTTAGCCCATTCCATCATATCGAGATGCTCACTGGAGTGACAACCACCACGCGCCTCATCGAGGCCGCGAGGAAATATGGCGTGACATCAATAGGATTATCGGTTGTAAAATTTCAAGATTAGATTCGATAAGATGCGCCCTACAAGAGGTCCAGATTTTCAAAACAATCCAGTATCGGCTGAGCATTCTTTGGAAGTCGGCGATTGCCTGCGACGATAGTACACAGTCCAAACGGAAGTGGTTTGACCTTATGGCGAACGATTTCTAATTTCTCTGCTTCTATCTCTTCTTTGCATAAAAATAACGGTATGAGTGCGTAACCGCATTTCTTGATCGCCAAATCCATAATAACCTGCCAGCTCGCAATAACCATTTTAGGGACGATAGATTCGCCATAGGCTCTTTTGTACTCGCGAGCGTAGCGATCATTCAGACCGCCCGGTTTTGTTCGCGAGACGATCAAATGATCTTTAAGAGAACCATCTTTAAACTTTGGAGATTTAACTACCACAAAGGTACCGCTATAGGCCTTTGCAGTCTTGTACAATTTGTGAACTTCGCCATCATCCATAACGATACCGAAATCAACCTCGCCCTGATCAATCATTTTTTGAATGGAATCGGTATTACCCAAAAGAATAGAAGGCCTTATTTCTGGATACTGCCTTGCAATTTTAGGTAGCATCGGACCAATAAGCCTGCTCGCAATTGCTTCGTTACATCCCAACCGGATTGGACCGCGTAAACCCTTACCATATTCTCCAGCAATCTCCTTAAGTTGATCCAAAGACTCAAAGACACCAACACTATGATTTTTGACTGCCTCACCCGCTTCTGTAAGTTGAAAGCAGTTTTGTTTATGAATGACCAACTCAACACTAAGATCTTCTTCTAGCTTTGAAATAGCTCTACTAACCGCCGATTGAGTCACGAAATTAAGACGAGCAGCCTTTGAGAGGTCACCTAGATTCGCCGCATCCACAAAGTACTTAAGGTGATTGATATTCATATTTATTCCAATAAATCATAATGAAACTGAATATTTTGAATTTTTATCATAAACGATTTCTTGATATCTAGCTAGTCATCAAGGCGAAATTCATCAGCCGTTTTAACCAAGGAGTGACTATGAAGAGCATTAGAATTATCGTTTTATCTGCGTTTTTTGGTGCGAGTTTACCGACTTTTGCGGCCACAAATGGCCTAGTCGGCACATGGATCTTAGAAAAATCCGATAATCCCCTTCCAGATGGAAGCGTCGTACCTTATTGTACCGGTGTACACGGGATGATTATCTACACGACCGAAGGCTATGTTTCCGTTGCTTTAAATTGCGCGGCACAGGGCAATGGCGACGAACCCGCCGATATATCAGGTAGGAAGTTCTTTTACGCCGGTACCTACAAATTTGATGGTAAAAATGTCAGTCATAAAATGCTGAACGCGAGTCAACCCGAGTTAATTGGAACGAGCTTCACTCGCCGCGTTTCTATAGATGCGCGTGGGACACGTCTCATCCTGTCCGGAACCAACCAAGGCCAAGAGTTCTCCGCTCACTGGAAGAAAGTGCGGAACTAAATTGATCAGGATAACCCGCTTCGAAACATCGGCATAAGTTCCAATGGTGGGTTTAGCATCGCGGTCGCTAAACCCACAGTGCATCCATAAATCACGTGAGCAAGCCCCTGAGCGGCAACTACCCTAAATCCAGCTCTACGAAATTTCGCGAGTGGATGGTGCTCTGCCACTAAAACGACAAGTAATATACTGACTACAAGCCCGTGGGCAAACCCAACGATCGAGCCAAAGAGAATAAAATCCGTTTGTGAGTCAAACCCAAAGTAACTTGCCAATCCGAGGTAAATAAACGCAAAGATGATTCCGGCGATGATATGAATCATGAAGCCGACCAGTTTTCCTCTTCGAATGTCGCTCGTAAAAATACTGCCTATGGCAGAGATCATATCCACACGTGACTTTGTGATTACCCGAGACAAGTATAGAAATAATGTCATAATAGCTGTTGCAATAAATCCTATGAGTGCAATCGTAAGATATAAGTCCATGTTTTCTCCGTTTCACTTAAATTGATGAGCTTTTCAGCATGTCTATCTCATTAGACCGACACTCTCGGTATCAGTGCAGTATTAGTGCCAATGCTTCGATTATCAATTCTTTGATATTTTTTAAGACCTCTCATGCATTTAAGTTGTGAAGTGAGCAAGCTGGTTTCTGTCGCTAAAACACGACATCTTGAATCATTTCGGCGTCACGAGAAAAGAGAATAGTGTACATCATCCATCTAGTGATTTACTCTCGTGTCATCAAAATTTTTTATTTTAGAGGATACGAATCATGCTTGAAGAACAAATTTCATCATCAGTAGCATTTCGTTACTGGGTTATAAGTTTAGTCGTACTTTTTTTCAAAATGTACTCCAATTCATTGCTGCAAGGCATTTTTAGATTTAAAAGTAAGACTTTTGTAAGGCCTGAGGATGCCAAAGTTTTTGGTGGTGGCGTTGCTGCAAGCACGAAAGATGACCCCATGGCAGATATTGCCTCAAAGTGCTGGAGAAATGACTTAGAAAACATTCCTGTATATCTCTTCCTCAGCCTGACCTTTGTTCTTATCGGCGGTCGTGCTGATTATGCGCTTTATTATTTTAGCGCTTTTACACTCGCCAGAATCGCTCATACGATCTTCTATTTAAAACCAATGCAACCTCATAGGAATATTGCCTACCAGGTGGGGACCTTTGTAAACGTGGCCTTAGCCATTCATAGCTGCCTGCTAATTTTTGATAGATAAGTGATAAGCTGGTAAGAGCGCAAAAGCAGCGCCAAAATGTAAATACAGCCTTAAGGAATCAACTGTGAAAAACCCTCTCAAACTCATCACCATCTTTTTTATATTGTTATCCGTTGTGGTTTTTTTCTTCCGAAAAGACATTCAAGTTTATGTCATTCGAGATAACGCACGAAAGTTTTGCCATTCCCGAGATACGAATCTACGGGCAGCATGCATAACAAAATTAGACGTCAACTTTGCCACCTGCATCCCAACCTTTCTAGCTCAGCAGGTTGATAGCGACGGATTTTTCGCTTGTTTAGGGATTGCTGAGACAAAACCTCCCGAAATGAAACCGGCTGCTCCCATTATGATTGCAAGTTGTGAGAATTCAAATTTTGCCGCGATCATTGAGTTTCATATCGGTCAGCCCGAATCTCGCGACAAATTTAAACCGATTAATTGGAAAGACAAAACTGTCTATGTTTCAGAAAGTGCGAGTCTTGATAATCGTGACTTTACCAAGATGACTTTAAACAACGAAGACGGCGTCGCTGTTTTAAAAGTAGAATTTACAAAAGAAGGGAAAAATAAGTTAGCTGAGGCAACTAGTCACAATATTAATAAAAATATGGCCATTACACTCAACGGCACACTTGAGTCATTCCCCGTCATTCTTAGCGCAATCAATAGCGACTACGCACTTGTAACTCTTACAAGTATTCCAGCAGCGACCACAATCTGTAAATCTTAAAAGGAAATACTTTTATCATAGCTTAAAACATGGAATACAGAGATATCGCCACGTTCAATTTTTGACTCGGTGACTACATATCCTGTAACGAAACCCTCACTTGATGCAGCTGCCAACTGCGCCGCGACGCTTTGGTCATCCACTGCTGCATCCATCTCCTTATCCGCAAATTTGATACGATAACCGGCCGACTCACCGCCTATCGCCATCCCATGAGTTAACGTTGCCATAGTTGCAAAAAAGTGTGTCCGGCCGTTCTTAGTGGCCTGAGTAAGGTCGATGTCATTCCCATTCTTACCGAGATTTTTGACAATGACTTTCTTAAAATCGGTGCCAACACCAGTCAGATTTTTTTCTTCTATTAATCGAGACGGTATGACATTTCCTTTTATAGGAGTCCGAGTTGCCTTATAGGTGACGTCCCCCGCACACTGGTCTTCAACTAGGGCAAAGCGACTACATAAAGTCTCGCAAAAAATTTCTAGCTCGGATTTTAAAATGATTTTATATGCGTCCCCGCCCGATGAAGCGGTTACTTCCAAATAAGAGATCACTTCATCATAGGTTTTTGACGATGAGTCGTTTGATTTTATTGATGCGTCGCTACCAGCGTTTTGTTTTTCAACCGTGCGGCAACCAATGGTCAAAAATAGAGTAGTAAGAATTAGTAATACCAAACGCATAATACCTCCATGGTGTATAGAGGCATTATGACATCGAGAAGTCCTATCCGGCAATGAAGTTCGGACTTAAGAGGAAGAGGCGAGGCTCGACGGATGGCCTTTAGCAAGACTTTCAGGTCCAAAAAGAGTATTCGCACGAGTAACGGACCGGCCGAGATCACCTAAAGATTTGGCACGAAGCTTTGTCATAATATGAACACGGTGATTATCAACAGTTCGCGGACTAATATCGAGTTTAGCGCCGACGGTGCGTGATGAATGCCCTTCTAGGATCAAATTCAAAATCTCGCTTTCCCGTGGAGTCAAGGTCTGCAATGCAGTCCAGTTTTCGGCATCTTCGCGATTTCTCTCCCAAATAGTATTCGAGTAATGTAAAGCACTTAAAACTTTCTTTACGAGATCCGCGGTATGAATTGGCTTTTCAATAACGTCAAAAGCCCCTGTTCGCATTGCCGAAACGGCTAAAGGAACGTCGGCATAGCCTGTTACCAATAATACTGGAAATAATGAAAGCCAATTACGTACTTTCTCCAATACATGCGAACCACGTAGCCCTGGCATTCGCTCGTCAAGAATCAAGCAGCCACGTTTCTGAGGATCAAAAACCTCCAAAAAGGGCTCAGCTCTAGAAAATGTCATGACCTTTAAACCTTGGTCCGTCAAAGAACTTTTGAATTGTTCTCTGATATCCTCATCATCATCAACTACATAGATAATTGTGTCCAACTTGCCTCCCGCGTGGGATCGTGTTTCTAATAGAATCAATAAGACTCTCGAAGATAAATTCTAATTTAACATAACAGTATGAAAGAAGTGGGTCAAAATATCATTGACCATATAAGTTTATATACCTACATAAAAACAATTAGATTCCAGGGTTCAGTCAGTAAATATAACCATAGGCGAAAAAATTTAATCGGCACCGAACTAGACATTTCACATAGAAGACTCATGTTGAGAGAGCTAAGGTTGAGCTGTAGGTAAATAGTTCTCGTTTAAAATGCAACAAGGAGGTCTAAATGAATATTCAATTTACGTTTAAGCACATGGAGTCATCACAGCCCCTCGTCGAGCTAGCAGAAGAAAAATTTTCTGCAAAAATAGATCGCTTTACATCAAATCCAGTCCACGCTCATGTCACTTTTTCCGTTCAAGGATTAACACAAAAAATTCACATCACTCTATTGACAGCAGATGGACACGATGTCGAAGCGGAACACGAGGGGAACGACATGTACGCGGAAATTGATATCGTCGCGGAAAAACTAGAAGGACAATTACGTCGTCACAAAGAAAAACTTAAGTCTCATAAAGGTGCAAGCGTCCGTGATCTCCCACAGAAGGCTAGCCTATCTCCACTTGAGGAGGATAAATTATTTATTGCAGAAGAGGAGCTAGGCTTAGAGAATGCTATCGATGCGGGAGATATTCTTAACTTCGAGAAAGCACCCCATAAACCCCTGTCACCAGTTTGTGGATAACTTTTAATGGCAAAGACGAACGCATCGATACAACTTATATTGATGCGCCACGGTGAGGCAGGACAAGGCGGGGTAAGTGATCACAATCGAACACTTACCCCGAGTGGTATGGATGATTGCCAGACAGTTGGCCGTAAATTAGCGGAAACGTTTACTGACAATATCAAAATTATTTGTAGCGATGCTGTCCGCACCAAACAAACGTGCGAGCAAGTCGTCAAATTTTTACCCAAGTATGAAATCATCTATGATCACGATATTTATCTTGTTCACGATGCAAACAAATTCGCACAATATATCGCAAGACATGCGACCGAAGCTGATACCACGATCTTAGTTATTGGTCACAATCCTTCGATTTCTACTTTTTCTTCTGTTTTAACTGGCGAACATACATCCTTCAGCACGGCTAATTGCCAAATCTTAAAATCTACTGAAACCGACTGGTCAGTTGCACTGCAATCTCCTGAAACTTGGCAACAATCTCGTTTTATTGCGCTCTAATTTTAGGAAAAATACTCTCATATGACTACAACATGGAAAATCCCTCACGCGTCGGGCGGAACTATATGGGGATGGACCCATGCCAGTAAAATATTAGCAAATACTCCAGCTGGATTTCCCTCTCATCGTCCCCATGTTGCTTTTGTTCCACCCCAGGCAAATTCAACCAATCTTCCCGTGGTGTATGCTCTCGCCTCTTGGACAAGTGCTGGTCGCTCGATGTTACAATGGGAGCCCTTCCGAGAAGATTTACCCACCAGAATCATGCGCCTTATCGAACAGAAATTAATTCCACCTTGCGTGGTAGTTTGTCCCGATCTTTTTATCGACTACGGTGGCAGTCAATTTATAGAATCCGAGTGGGTTGGATCTCACGCAACATATATCGCCAATGAACTTATTCCGTGGGTGGAAGAACACTTGCCGGTGTTAAAAGGTTCAAAACATCGCGGTATATTTGGCCGCTCGTCAGGCGGATTTGGTGCCATGCGCTTTGCCATGGATTTTCCAAATTTATTTCACGCCGTAGCATGTCACGCGGGCGACATGGGATTCGAATGGGTTTATCGTCGTTCGATGATCGACTTGTGCACCGCACTTGTAAAATATGCGAACCCCCTCGAATATATGGCCGCACTGCGTCAACAAAAAAAATTATCCGGCTGGGATACGCATGTTTTGATGATGCTAGGCATGTGTGCTTTTTATAGTCCTAACCGCCATCAAATAGCTGGATTTGATTTACCAATTGATCTAAAAACCGCAGAGATCGATGAAGCCGTATGGCAACGCTGGCAAGCACACGATCCAGTCACACGGGCTGAAAAGACAGAGGTTTTAGATAGACTGGGTCAGCTCGGTTGCCTCTACATGGACTGCGGTAATCGCGATCAGTATTTTCTTCAATACGGTAGCCGTCGTCTTTCAAAGCAATTGAAAGGCGCAGGTGTCTCGCACATTTACTCCGAATTTGACGACAATCACTCAGGGACAAGCTACCGTTATGACGATAGCCTGCCTAAGCTACTGAGTGTTCTTGTTTAAATTAATGTGGTTTCACCGCAGTCGGATTCGCCAAAGAATTTACACAATCGCGAATTCTAAACCGCACGATCTCGCGACCGATAATTTCCATTGTTTCAAACAGTGGCGGTGAATCCTTGCGACCGGTTGCCACAAGACGCAGTGTCATAAAGACATCTTTTGGTTTCCAACCAATTGCGTCTTTGTAGGTTTCTACAACAGTTTTAATTTTATCCGTATTCCATTCGTAGAGATCATCGAGTTTTTCAACAAGGCCATTCAGCATGTCGATAATTTCTGCCGCTGTCTTACCCTTAGGCACAATCTCTCCGACGTCATAATGCAGTGCACCATTGAAGAAAAATGAATTCTTATCGACAAATTGCTCAAATCGACTCATGCGCTCCAGGACATGAGGCTTCATCTTCCGCAAATAAGCATCTGTGAATATTTCTTCACGAATATAATGCACAAACTCGTCTTCAGTCATTTTATGCATATAAAGACTATTCATCCAGGTCAACTTCACAAGATCGAAAACTGGACCCCCTAGATGGATATCCTTGATTTCAAATCGTTCCTGCATCTGGTCAAGTGTAAAAATCTCAACATCGTTACCGAAGCTCCAGCCCATGTTAGCGAGATAATTTAACATCGCCTGCGGCAGGATTCCTGCACGTTGAAAATATGTTAATGCGACGGGATTTTTGCGCTTAGAAATCTTTGATTTGTCGGCATTACGAAGCAGTGGTAAGTGAACAAACTTCGGTTGCTCCCAGCCAAATGCTTCGTACAATGCGGTATGTTTTGGCGTTGAAGAAATCCACTCCTCGGCTCGGATCACGTGAGATATTTTCATCAAGTGATCGTCCACGACATTCGCTAAGTGATAGGTCGGATAACCGTCCGATTTTAATAGAACCTGATCGTCCATGCGGTAAGCTTCGAATTCGACGCGGCCACGAAGTTCGTCGTGAAATCCGAGCATCCCGTCGGTCGCCATTTTTAAGCGAATCACATGCTTGGTCCCCTTCGCAATTTGTGCATCTACTTCGCTTTGGGCAAGGCCTCGGCAGTGACGATCATAGCCCAGCACACTTGAGTTCTCGGCTTTCTGCTTGGCTCGCACACTGTCGAGACGCTCTGAGGTACAAAAACAGCGGTAGGCTTTACCAGCTTTCAAAAGGATATCCGCATGTTCCGCATAAATAGTGGTTCTTTCTGATTGCCTATACGGGCCGGCTGGTCCACCTTTATCGGGCCCCTCATCCCATTCTAAGCCGAGCCAACGCATACTCTTCATAATCATATCTTCCGAGGATGCCTTAGCTCTGACTTGATCTGTATCCTCGATGCGGAGGATAAACTTACCACCGTGCTTTTTTGCAAAAATGTAATTAAAAAGGGCTACATAGGCCGTTCCCACATGAGGATCCCCGGTGGGTGAAGGAGCAATACGCACGCGAACACTGTCAAGATAGGTCATGGCCCAGGCATTCCTTTGAATATTAATGAAACAGTTTCTATTGACACGTTAGTAATTGTTGAAACGAACACCTACACACTGTATATGATCCGGCATAATATGTAGACCAAGATCCCTTGGATATTGAATCAGCGAAAATACCAGAGACAGGACGGCCTTTCAAATGAATGGCGTAGAAAACAACGACTCTCCCACGAATATTAGCACCCTCTTTGTCCGAGACGTCGGAAAGATTGACTGCGCCCTATTTGACCCCAGTCAAGGCATCGTCGGTCAATCGTGGTATGTTGACGTCTGGCTCACAGGAACTCTCGATGAGAACGGATTTGTCTTTGATTTCAGTCCCCTAAAGAGCCTGATTAAACAAACTTTGGCAAGTACCCTCGACCATAGCCTGATTATCCCTGTCCAATCCCAAAGTGTTCAGTATACCGAAATCGATTCCAATGAACGTTGGATTCTGAAATCGAAGGCCCGCGGCGACAGTCGCGAGACCCGATGGGAATATACCTGCCCCAAGGGTTCGGTGTTTCCTGTCCACTGCGTCGCCCTTAAGCAATCAGTCATTGAGCAAGAATTT
>CAZUYQ010000061.1:24075-28946 GCA_964624705.1 uncultured Polynucleobacter sp. | reverse complement strand
GCGCTGGATGGGGCTATATTTGGCGACAATCTAATACTTTGATACTTACCACTGTAGCCTTTTGAAAGTCTCATTGTCAGGTCTTGAGCACCATCAATGCTTGAAATTGTATAGAGTCCGGTACATTCGTATTTAGGGCCATTGCTGCCATCTTTTGTCTCTACTGCCCGCCAAAACGGCTTTCCGGCAAAGACCATGGGGCCGAAACCAGGTGCCTTAGGCCAATGAACTTCTACCGTATTCGTTAAGACTGCGACGCGAGGTTCTATATTTATTTGACGCGAGTTCAATTCGCTCTTCAATTCTTTTTCTAAATAAGCTGCAAGATCACCTTGTGACACTGCTGCGCCATTCCACCAGCGAAGACTGGGGCGCAATGCAAATATACATGGTCAGGTTTCATCGTCATCGCACTATACCGAACAAGACTCGGGCAGGCTTGACGTCCGACGATAGGATCATCGCCCAAAAAGTCATCCGGGCGATCTTTACGGTACAGGTCTTGAAGGCTGGTCCAGCCGATAATATTTAGGCTCTGATCAGCGGAGTAAATCGGTTCACTCGAAATCAATATTCCGCCCAATAAACAAACAATACTCATCTGTATGGGAGCTAGCATAAAAATCACTCCGAAGTCTTTTGCTGAATCTAGCTTAAGTATTCTATCATGGAGTGGCCTCCATTGCGGCATAGGTGGGACACTATGAATCAAAAGCATGAGTTTGACGTCATTATTATCGGAAGAGGAATAACGGGCACTTCGGCTGCTTGGCACTTATCACAGCTTGGTTATAAGAATGTCCTAGTACTTGGCCCAGACCGAATTGCTGGGGCATGTGCCAGTCAATGTCCCGGCTTTGTGACTGCTTCCACCATTGATAATATCACTCGCATAGTTCACGGGCACGGCTCAGAGCTTGCCGGCGCTATTTTAAAATTAGGGCAACATGGATATGAAGGTTTACGAAAGTTTGCACTATCCCACAATGTTCCGTGGGCGGAAGGCAGTGTACGGAGATTTGCCCCGACTGAACATGAAAAAAACGAGATGGTACTTGCGACTGAAATGCTTAAGCAGCTTGGCCTAGACGCAAAACTTTTAGCGTCGCGAGCCAAAGTAGATCCCAATAACACGGTAGCCGTGCAGAATGACGGTATTCTCTCTGCAGTGACTGATATTCATCAGATTATGATGCTACTAGAGACCCAATCTTTTGCGACCATCGACCGGTCATTAGCGAAGCAAGTGTTGGTCGATGGAAAAAAAGTTGTTGTGAAGACTGAAGATGACCACTTTGAATCAGAAATGGTTCTTATCGCCGCCCACTTGCAGACAGGCGAGTTGATACCAAACCTTAAAGAAGCCCTCGTCAGCTATGCCGATCAATGGATTTCCTTTGAAGCGGCTGAGTCGTTAACACCTCTTCATCCAGGTAATCTGTGGATTGGCCATCATGGCCACTATGGTCTCTGGCGAGGTTATGACAACCGCGTTTACATGACTGGCGCTAGATTTTTGAGACACTGGGCGGGTATAGAAGCAAAATCAGCGGACGTGCTTGATAAAATTACGACTCATTTAGTTCAAAAAGGTGAGGAGTGGTTTGGCTTCAAAAATATTCGCGGTATTCAAGCCCATGGAATTCTTGATTGTCGCCCCTGTGACGAACTTCCTGTCATTGGTCCGATGTTTGGACAAAACAGACTGCTTGTCGGAACTGGTTATATGGGGTCTGGCCTTGCCCTTGGTTTTGCTGCAGGTGAAGCCCTTGCAAGCCTTGTTCACAAAGGACAAGCTTCACAGCTTCATCCCGGATTAACACCCACAAGGCTTCGAAGCCTAACGTAAGGAACCTTATATGCGTTCATTATTAGCTTTATTTATGCCCATGTGTCTCTCGTCGTGCCTCACCTTCGTAAGGATCCAGGCGCTTATCGAAAGAGCCATCCCAACAATTTAGGTGGTGGGGTCGATTTTGGATCATCCTCCGGGTCATTGGGATATATGCGAAACATGGGAGAGAATTTTGCCGTGCGCATTATCGGTGAGAAAAAACTGGTCTCAACTAAAATCATAAAACTTGGCGAAGAATCAAATAGCATCAATAATGACGGTAATCTCGCGGAGAACGACAGAAAATTCTACGAGCAGTATCATAGTTTAGCCGTATCAAACTTTGTGTTTCCTTGGAAAAATTCCTCGTTCTTTTTAGGGACAAATTTTGAAGCCAGATTTTATCAAACTGCGTACTCAGAACATACAAGTGACTTTGCACTCACTCAATCAACAACAAATGTCGAATGGCGTGATCAGGCCTATCGTTTTGGTATCCCATTAGGTGTTTCAAAAAGTACCGAAGATAATCTGACCTTATTATTTGCAATCGCACCGACCTACACTATTTCGAATCAGCAAAACTTCATCGATGATGGCTCCGATCAACGCGTTGACAGCGAAAAGCGTGCGCTGGCATTGAGTACCGTTGATCATTCCAGAAAGTTTGAATTGGCTTTTCTCTCTATGTTTGCTTTTGCATTCTAGTCCAATGGATTTCTAGCAAAAATATAGTCTTCAACCGGTTTACCCTGAAGCAAATGCTCTTCCACAATTTTCTCACAAACTTCAGGCGTGACACTGTGATACCAAGTACCCTCGGGATACACAACAGCGACGGGACCTTCTCTACAAACCCGAAGACATCCGACCTTCGTACGATAAACGCCGGCCTCTTTCATATCTGGACTGCGCATTCTTTGTTTGAGCCAGGACCAAGTTGCCATTCCTTCCTCGTTCCGGCAACATTTGTCACCCGTACAGAGGAAAATATGGCGTCTAAGAGTTCCTATTCCAAGATTTTCTGCAACGTTTTTAAGATCTGATGAGCCGCTCACTGGTTCCCTCCGTTTATAAAACAAGAGCTTTGCGATCCTCTAACTTTTTTCGCACCGACCTGTTTATTCCTGCCATCGTCACATTTTTACGATTGGCTGCAAGCGCTTTCGCCAGGCGATCTGGAAAAATTTCCTCCAAAACTAATATCACAACCTCGGCCTTATTCTCTGCAAGATCTAGCCAAGATTGAATAACTGAGGTTTCTTCGCGGGTGACAAAATGTCCACGCCCCCGGACCTCCATAATGTATTGAGTGACCAGATCTAGCGATGACAATTGGTCCACGTCCATAAAACTCATGGAGTATCATCCGTTCTAGCTACAAAGGCCTGATTTAAGTTGTTTTCAAGCGTAGTGATGCGTTCGGATAGATTTTCTACGGTAGTTTGCATACGTGCAACTTCGTGTAAATGGTCATGTAATCGTAGAAAGTTGGCAATTCGAATAGGTAGACTCGATAAATGATCGGGATCGACAATATCAAAATACCAATTTGATGCGACAGCCCACTGCAGCAATTCTCTCTGAACAGAGAGAGCAATATGCGCGTAGATCATCGCCGGAATCTTGATTCCGCCTTGACGTGCCAATCTCGATTCAATCCCTTTCAACCATGTCACAAAGGTTTCTTCTTCTATATAAGACGCGGGCAACACCAAAAGATCACAAGGATGAAGTTCTGGATCATCCAATGCTTTCAGATGGACTAACTGAATGGAACCAAGATTTTTAAGTTGCTGCTCAATCGCAAGCGCCGAAGCGCCAGCCATTGCAGGTGTGGGATTCCAAACACAGACTCGTAGTCGGCGATTTGGCAGCCAAGCCTGGGAATTATTTGTAAGCAAAAGAACCTCGCGCTTTTACGGACGACATAGGGATATTGTATGATGAAGCATAGTGGTCTTAGGTTCAATGGCTGATGAACGAACAAGAGGTGTCTTATGTTTAAAGTGGTCGCAACCGCACCAACCCGAGTAGATCTAGCTGGTGGAACCCTCGATCTATGGCCCATTCATAACCTATTGATACGGCGAGCCACTGTAAATGTCGCCATCAGCCTCAATGCCACAGTTACCATCGAACCCTCTAAAGATGGCAAGTTTCACCTAAAAAGTGAAGATCAGAGCCTCTCCGATTCTGGAAACTTTGCAGAAATCTGTAAATCAAAAACTCTAGGACTTCTGGGTATCTTACTTTCTGCGGTATGGGATCCGGAGCTTGGCCCTATTTGCATGACCACCAACGCTAAATCACCTGCCGGCGCCGGCCTTGGCGGTTCCTCATGTCTAGCAGTCACAACTTTGAAAGCTTTATGGGCGGCAAAAGAAAAAATTACCGGAAAAAAACAAAATATTTCTGAAGAACGCCTCATTCGAACAGCGCAGGATATTGAATCCGTCGTCATTCATGCTCCGACGGGCGTCCAGGACTATTGGGGTGCAGTAAGAGGGGGTATCAATATAATCCGTTACCCGTTTGGGGAAACAACAGTTGATACATATTCAGGCACTATTTGGGAAAACCAAGGATTTAAGCTGATCTGCTGCTATAGCGGGAAATCGCGAGCGTCTGCTATTAATAATTGGGAGATTTTTAAAAGAATCTACGACGGTGATAAATTTCTCATCGACCGGATGCGAGAGATTGGTGATCTGGCCGAAACCTGTGCACAAGCTGTGCAAAGTAATTCCTGGGATGAGGTGGTTCGGGCCTCGCAGAAGGAATGGCAACTCCGCTGCAAACTTTGGCCGGCTATTGAAACTAGTGAAACAAAGGCAATTGACGTGGCCGCTCTAGGCGCGGGAGCGACTTTTAGCCGTGTTTGTGGTGCTGGCGGTGGCGGAGTTATGGCTGTATTTGTTCCACAAGAAAGAGTTCCAGCTGTATGTAAAGCTATGGCTGGGGTCGGAGGACACGTACTTGATGTAAACTTAGGCGGTCCGGGGCTGACAGTGACTGCTTCTTAGCTGTTCCTTAT
>CAZUYQ010000061.1:13518-24065 GCA_964624705.1 uncultured Polynucleobacter sp. | reverse complement strand
GAGAATGGGTGACACTTAAGTTTGGCATTCATATTAGAAAACGCCTCGGAGGAATATATTCATGGGACAAAATTCAATAACTGTTACTGATGCTAATTTTGATTCTGCAGTTGTCAAATCGGCGACACCTGTTCTTGTAGATTTTTGGGCCCCCTGGTGTGGACCCTGTGTTGCCATTGGCCCGATGCTTGAAACTCTTGCAGAAGAGTACAAAGGCAAAATTACGGGCGCAAAGATGAACGTCGATGAAAATGCCAATACGCCTGCGCAGTTTGGTGTCCGCTCTATTCCCTATATTGTTCTTATGAAAGACGGCAAAGTGGTAGACAGCATTGTTGGCGCTGTGCCTAAAGCACGTATTGTCGATATGATTTCAAAAGCCACTAATTAATGAGTTTACAAATTAAGTTGCTAAAAGGTCGGTTCGAAGAAGAACTAACGAGCCGCGGCATTCTCCCCGCTGGAGTTGACGAAGTCGGAAGAGGATGCCTTGCTGGACCTGTGGTCGCCGCTTGCGTAGCGATCGACTATGGCGGCCTGGCGCGCCTTGATAAGAAAGCTCGGGCCAAAATTCGCGACAGCAAAACCCTGTCGGCCAAGCAAAGGCGGGAACAGTTGGTACTTATCGAGAGTATCTCACTCGAAACCGCCATTGGAGAGGCTACTGTTAAAGAGATCGAGGAAGTAGGAATTCTGAACGCGACGTTCCTCGCCATGAACCGTGCGATCGCGTCGATGCGATGCTCCATCGGCATTCTTCTAGAAGATTTTCATTTTCCTATAATTAATAAAACTATTCAGCAGAAACCGATCATTAAAGGTGATAGCCTCTGCTACGCAATCGCTGCCGCATCGATTATAGCTAAAGAGCATCGCGATAGTTATATGCGGGAACAAAGCGATATTTATCCAGGATATGGCTTCGAAAAGCATGTGGGTTATGGTACTGCTGCCCATTTGGAAGCGATAAAATCGACTGGAATATGCCCCATGCATCGACGAAACTTTGCCCCTATTCGAGATATGATTACTTTGTGACATGGAGTTTTGAGAGTTTCTATGACTGTTCTTTGGCCTCCGCAATCTCTACCTTCTGGACCGCACTTACTCCGCGTCAAGTTACCGACTAAACCCCACCAGCGGGAGCCGCTGACGGCACAATCAGCCGAAGCCCTCATCGAAACGCTTTATCTAAGACATCAATGGCACATCCTGAAAAGACGTTTTCGGATCAGAGGATCAGAAGTTGATCTTGCGGTTCTAAATCCTGAAAGGAGTGCTGGCAGGATCGTAGAAGTAAAACTAAGAAATGGTCCTATCTCGGTTGATTTTACTTCTTCACAGTGCCTCTTACCCCCGAGGAAGCTCGCCGCATTAAGGCGAGGCGCTCTGGCCCTTGCGGATTTGGCACGTCAACAGGGCCTGTCCGTTGACTGGAGTCTAGACCTAGTTCTGGTGACTCCACAAGACAGTCTGGATACCTACCTCGTACACACGTGGCCCAACGCTGTTGAACTGGGGTCTTAAAACAAAGTGGCCCTGCGAACTTTCGAGATCGCAGGGCCACTTTGTTTTTATTATCTACGAAATTACTGGGTCGCTTCTGCACCAGTAACTACACGGCTACGAATACGTGCTGCTTTACCAGAAAGATCACGAAGGTAGTAAAGGCGTGAGCGACGAACTTCGCCCCTTGCAATCAGTTCCACTTTGTCGACAAAGGGACTGTACAAAGGAAATACGCGCTCTACACCGATGCCGCCAGCCGAGATTTTACGAACTGTAAAAGTCGAGTCAGCAGTACCTTTACGGAACCGGGTCACAGTACCTTCATAAAGCTGAACGCGGAACTTTGCAGCGTCTGCGCCTTCTTGAATTTTGTAATGTACACGGATGGTGTCGCCAGGACGGAAGCTTGGGTGCTTCTTCACGTCTTTGAATACACGCTTTTCGAACAGGCTGATTAATGGAGTTTTCATGGCGTCACCTAAACGAGTTAATATCAATTTATCCAACAGTTACCAGGCTTTAAGGCCCAATACTTCAATTATTTCGGCACTTAAGCCCTTTGGAAGGCTCCTGTGATACCCTAAAATTTGCACAGTGGTCAAGCGCTTAATGGCCTGAAACACTGCGAATGTCACTAATACGCACTGCAATAATCCCAAGGTCTGCCTTAAAATCGAGCGCCACGATCCCTAGATCCTCACGAGTAGGGGTAGAAATCTCTTCACGAAACTTCGGCAAAATCATTTGTTCCATAAAATCTAAGTGACTTGAAATCAAGTTTGCCAACTCTCGGCGTCTCGCATCCGCCAAACGTCCGGTCTTGGAGCCACTCGCAACCACTTTAGATAATTCTGAAGTTTGGTCACCGGCTGCTGCTAAGGCATCGATATCACGACGCGCTTGATCAGCCAACTCCGGTAAAACTAGCTCATCTGCAACTCTTACAACGAGTTCAATCTGCTTCAAAAAATCCCGCAGACCATCTTCTTGCATACCCGTTGCATCACCGCCCACAAGTGCAGGAATTCCCGCTCTTACTGCAGCATACTCTTCTTTAATAAAGTAGAGCACATCCATGGGTTCCCCCTCCTTCTTCGCATTTAGTCAAAAAAATCGACTTTCCCACTTAACCTGGCGTCCTGCACAGATTTGCGGGCATTGGCCGCTCTATTAGTAACTTTACGCGGAACTTGCAAGTACGGTTTTTGGTAGGAAAAATTCATGATGCAATGTTATGAAAATCTACTATGATCCAGGTTCGAATCTATTAAAAATCTATAATTACGTAGAAAAATATTTTTTTCACTCTCGAGTAACGGAACGACCATGGCTGTCATTGAAACCATTAAAAGTACCCTTGAAGCGGGTCTTCCTATCACCCGAGGCGATGCCGCTCTTCTTTACCTCGAAGCCGATGATCAAACACTGATGGATCTAGCCTCGAGAGTTCGTCGTCGGTTTCATAAAGCTGATGAAGCTTCTTACCTCATTATGGCGATCGTGAATTATACCAATATCTGTGTCGCCAAATGTGATTATTGTTCCTTCTTTAGGCTTCCACACGATAAAGAAGGTTACCTTCTGAACTTAGAGCAAGTGAGCGCCAAAATAGACCAACTGGTTAGTCACGGCGGTAAGCTCATTGGTTTTAATGGTGGCTTTCATCCAAAACTGCGGATTCATGATTACGCCGATTTATTTAAAAATATTCGTGCGAGATACCCCGCTCTTGAATTCTATGAAATGACGGTCGCAGAATTTATGTTCTCGTGCAAAGTCTCAAAAGTTTCTTATGACGAAGGTGCCAAGATTTTGAAAGAAAGTGGCACCCGCTGGGTTACAGGCGGCGGCGCGGAGGTGATGGACGATGCTTTCCGCAAACGGCATAGCCCAGGTAAATTTACTGTCACAGATTACTTCAATGCTCAAGAAGCTATTCTTCGGGCAGGAATGGGCAGTACCGCAACAATGGTGATTGGCTTTGATGAAACACTCGATGAAAGATTAAACCATCTTGAATCACTTCGAAACTTTCAAGACCGTGTTGGTGGAACTCTCGCAAGCTTTCTATGCTGGACTTATAAACCATATAACAACGAATTCGGCGGCAAAGAAATTTCAACTCAAGAGTATCTACGCTGGCTAGCCATCTCTAGAATTTATTTGCATAACTTCCGAAATATTCGCACATCGGTATTAACTAAAAATCAAGATGCACTTCTTGGCTTAAAATACGGCGCTAATGATTTTGATTTACCGACTGAAGATGAAGTTACACAAAAAGCAGGGGCGACCATATCTCACGATTTTGACGTATTGCTCAATGCCGCAAAAGAAGCAGGATTTGTTACGAAAATGCGCGATGCATGGCCTGTGAGAAATTTTAGATAAATTAGGTTTAATACTCCGAATATTATATGGAAAAAGATTAGCAATGGCTGATTCAATTTTACAACAGATTACTGAGACTCTTCAGCACGAATTATCAGATCTACCTAATGTTGTCGATGTGACTAAAGTTCTTTTTCGTCTAATTCTAGCCGCCTTTCTTGGCGGAGTTTTGGGCTTTGAACGTGAGAGTAAAGGAAAAGCAGCGGGACTGCGAACCTATATGCTGGTTGCAATTGGTGCCGCGTTCTTCGTAATGGTGCCAAAACTTTCAGGTATATCTGACGATGCCGTTTCAAGGATCATTCAAGGCCTGGTGACAGGTATTGGATTTTTGGGAGCAGGATCTATTATTAAGGCTCGAGACGAGTCGGAGATTAAAGGTTTAACTACGGCTGCAGGTCTATGGTTAACTACTGCCATCGGAATAGCCGCAGGCCTTGGTCGGGACGCAACAGCAATTCTTGGAACAATCCTCGCGTTTGTGATCCTTTCGATTTTGCCAAAGGTAGAACGCATTGGATTACGAAAGATGGGCGACACATTTTGATTCGAGGTAAGTGGTGTCGTTCCTCGGAATACTCTGCTCAATTCTGCTACTGAATGTGTCGGTTATGACACTAGCTTCGACGATAAAGTGTAGATTAAATTATGCATCTTTCGAGACCAGCCATCTCAAGTGTCTTAAAAAAGAAACCATTGTTTCTAGTATTCGCAAAAATTTGCGAACCATTGGTTGTGGTGAGAGAGGTCGTGCTTTAGCTCGCTTTTCTTCTTAGTTCTTCTTCGAGTCTTTCGGCAATCCAGATCTTAATTAAGGTTTGGTAGCCAATATCTCCTTTTTTAGCCGCGATTTTACGTAGTTTATTAACCATTGTTGCGGGTAGGCGAATACTGGTGGAGAGACCCGCTTTCATACGGGGCTCGGGATTTACTTCGACAGTTGCCGATTCATCCCATTCGCTAGGGTTGTAGGTGAAGTCATCTTTTTTGCTACGCTTTGTTTTTTTATTCATATGTCCCATCCTGTAATAACTCGAGCGACGTTCTTGCCGAGATCTTCAATGATCAATCTTAGAAACCTAAGCTCATTCGTATGTCCATCAATTGTGTATCGACGTGGTCCGTGCTTCTTCTTGTTGGCAGTAATAAAGTAACGATTGAAGAAGACTTCCTCTGCTTCATCGGGCGTGATCCGATGCCTTTCAAGATGATCAATATTGTGTTCATCCCAAATGAAGAAGTACCAACGTTTTTTCTGTAAATCAACCATTGTCGCTATATTGTAGCTACAAAGTAATTACTTAGCAAGATCATATAAAAATCAGCCCCTTGCCTCATTCTCATGCAAATTGGTTCGCACACTGATGAGAGTCTGATCTAAAAATATTTTTAATTACAAGACGTTATGCGATGGCGGTCCCGGCAGGAATCGAACCTGCAACTTCACCTTCGGAGGGTGGCATGAGATCCATTTCACCACGGGACCAAAATGGATAGTTGGATTCTTTAACAACAATTTGCAGACTTTACAACTATCTCAATAGGTACCGTCCGGGCCATTTAGGTCAATTTACAGGCTCTCCTTTTAACTGTATTCTTTAAAGATAACAGTCTATTACAAAAGTAATTTGGGAGCCTCCCATGCGCAAAAGTTTTATTATCTTTGCGGTCACCGGCGTGACGCTAAATATAGCCGTAGGGTTTTTATGGTTTCCTGGGCTATGGGGATTGGCATTTTTAGGGCCCATTATCGCTGTTGGCGTTCATGACATGCTTCAGAAAAAACATACCATTCGCCGTAATTTTCCGATTTTAGGACGTGCACGGTGGATGCTGGAGTCTATCAGACCCGAAATTCAGCAATACTTTATTGAGTCGAATACTGATGGTCGACCCTTTAGTCGCGAACGTCGTTCGCTTATCTATCAACGTGCTAAGAATGAAGTTTCGACACTTCCATTTGGTACTCAAATGGATGTTTATGCAACTGGTTACGAATGGGTAAACCACAGTCTTGCGCCCAAGCACTCTAAAGCTTCAGATATGCGTGTGACTGTGGGCGGACCAGCATGCAAAAAACCTTACAGTGCGTCCATTTTTAATATCTCTGCTATGAGTTTTGGTTCGTTGAGTTCCAACGCAATTCTTGCTCTAAATCACGGTGCAAAACTTGGCAATTTTGCGCATTGCACCGGCGAAGGTGGACTTTCGCCTTATCATCTCCTCCCCGGGGGCGATGTCATTTGGAATATTGGTACAGGGTATTTTTCATGCCGTACTCCTGATGGTAATTTTGATCCTGTAAAATTTGCGGAGCGTGCGAGTTTAGACAACGTTAAAATGATAGAACTTAAGCTGAGCCAAGGTGCAAAACCCGGGCATGGCGGAATTCTTCCAGCAAAAAAACTAACTGAAGAGATTTCTCTCATCCGTGGCGTGCCTATGGGCCAAGATGTTCTGTCGCCTCCCGCTCATGCTGCATTTAGTGATCCTACCGGCCTATTGAAATTTATTGAACAGCTGCGCACGCTGAGTGGTGGAAAGCCCGTTGGCTTTAAAATGTGTCTTGGTAAACGTCGCGAGTTTTTAGCAATCTGCAAGGCCATGGTTGAGACCGGTATCTTACCAGACTACATTGCAATTGATGGTGGTGAAGGCGGCACAGGCGCGGCTCCCATGGAATTTTCAAATCACGTCGGCAGCCCACTGAATGAATCGCTTGTATTCGTTCACAATGCTCTTGTTGGAATCGATGTTCGTAAACACATAAAACTTTGGGTTTCTGGTCGCATTACGACAGGTTTCGATATCGTTTCAAAAATTTGCATGGGAGCCGATGTTTGTTACTCCGCTCGTGGCATGATGATGTCACTAGGATGCATTCAAGCACTGCAGTGCAATACCAATACCTGCCCCACAGGTGTGGCCACACAGAATCCATGGCTTATTAGAGGCCTGGTGGTCGATGAGAAGAAAATCCGTGTCAAAAATTACCATCAAGCGACCTTAGAGAGTGTCTGCGAAATTATTGGTGCGATGGGTGTTCAGCACACTTCCGAGCTAAAGCCTTGGCATTTAATGCGAAGATTTGGCCCTTTTGAAGTCAAACACTATGGTGAAATTTTTCAGTACTTAAGCGAAGGCGACTTGTTAAAACCAACGGTGCCAAAAGCCTTTGCACGTGCATGGGATGTCGCCCGCGCAGACTCATTCGACTCTTCCACGGCGAGCTAGTACCCAGGCAAAGACCCCAGAAACAGCCATGATTGCAATCGATAAGATGACTAAACCTCGAGCTGATTTCGAACCACGAGCCGCGATTTCGCCGTTACGCTCGCGCAGAGTCTTTGCGTCAAAAGTCATCACATTTCGAAGATAAGAAACATCTATTTTACAGGGCGGCACTTTTTCTGATTCTTGTTGTAACTCGGCGTCCGTCAAAGCCATAAGTTGATATAAATCAATGCGCTGAGTTATTGACGTCAAGCATTCGCTTGTGGGCATTGTTGCTTCTGGACCTTCATTATGAGGCAACGAAGAAACGTAAAAAGCGACATTCCACATTTCATCCTGGCTAAAAGCATCAATGAACGAAGTCATTTCACTATTACGCGCTCCATCCACCATCACCGCATACGTGGTTAAGGGAGTCAAAGTTTTCTTTCTTGAGGGTGACAAAAATGAGATAAGCCCACTTTTTAACTTATTTGCCAACGGTCCATCACCAGTTCCTTGAAGCCCATGACAGGAAGCGCAGTGCTCAGCATAGAGTTTTTTACCGACATGATAGCTCAAACTTTCTGCCGGCAATGGAACCGCATCTAATTTGCCGAGCAAGGTCCGTTCAAACTTAAAACTTGAAGCAATAATGTCCTGCGATGGCTTTGAGTTCTCGATACTTTGAATGAGTTGATCAAGATCTGCTCGAAGCAATTCATGACCTGTAAATCGATGATCAATGGTGTCGTATTCTGACTTTGCCACCAACGCGAATATTTGTGCGCGCGGACCACAATTTATGGCAGAGCATTCGACTCGCAAACGCTCTAAATTAGCAAGAACCCCCCAAAAAGCCTCTTTATAACGAGCCTTGTCAATTTTACTATCTCGTCCCAAAGCTGGTTGAAAGTTCATGAAAACAACAAGAAACAAACTTAGCACTAAATGAAATCTCATATCGTTCTCTTTTCACATCAATGGAGCAATAAGTCGCATAATTCTTCGCATAAGCAGTCGACCAACTCTAATACCAGTTATATCGCGCCTACGTAGTTTGACGGACTTCAGAGCCATCGAATCCATAAACTCTTCAATGGATTTACCTAGGTCACGATCACGAAAAAGTAAATCAGTCTCAAAATTTAAGAAGAAACTTCGATAATCCATGTTTGATGACCCGGCAAATACTAAATCTTCATCTGCTAACACCACTTTCCCATGACAGACACCAAATTGATAACGGAGAAGCTCAATACCATAATGATGAAGCTCTGCAAAATAGCTCGAGGCACAGAGATCCGTAAACGGATGATTTGATTTAAGAGGAACAATAACCCGAACGTGGACCCCTCTTGCTACCGCAATACGCATAGCGTGTAATAAAGCTTTATCCGGTACAAAATAAGGCGTCATAATCCAAACTCTGTGTTTGGCCTCAAAAAGCAGATGCAGAAGGGTCGAATAGAATGGCGCAGTCGTCTCTGAAGGTCCGGAGAGGACAGGAATAAGCAATGTCTTTGAGTCTTCTTTTGGAGTGTCTTTTTTTAGGAAATCTGCGGCTAAATGAATAACTTTACCAGTCGTAAAGTGCCAATCTTCCAAAAATTGGCCGATAAAATCGATAACAGCGGGTCCTTTCACCCGAAAGATTAAATCGACCCAACGCGGTTTCTCAAGATCAGATCCTTGCAGATAAAGTTCTCCCATATTGAATCCACCAATAAATGACACTGTCCCATCAATGACGACTAGCTTACGGTGATTACGCCAATTAATTTGGAATCGTCTCTTTAATGGATGAATTTCAAGAAATCTACGCATATGGACGCCCTTACGCCTGTAAACTTCGATCATATCGGTCTTAAGTGTAAATGATCCTAATGCATCAAAAAGCACATAAACTTGCACGCCTTCACTAGCCTTGTGAGCAAGCAAATCCAAGAAAGCCATGCCGACGGAATCCGCTTGGATCTGATAGAACTGCACTAATATAAAAGACGTGGCAGCTTCAATTTCCTTATTCATAGCTGCATAAACGGCATTTGAGTTGATGAGTAAATCTATGCCATTTCCACCTTGAATCGGGTTGCCCGCAGTGTTCGTTGCCCATCCAATGGTACGATCAAAATGTTTATATCCATAGGCGGACATCACAGCTTCATTGGCTTTAGTCAGTTCGGCGTGGGACAAACGCGTACGCTTTAAACCTGCCAGGATCTTCGATTGTCGCCTCCGCATTGCGTAACGCTCGAAGGGATTTACACCAACCCCAAGATAAAAGACGGCCGTCATGAGTGGAATAAGAGCAACCGCAAGCAACCAGCCCATGCAAACATAGGGATCTTGCTTCTTGATAAGAATATGCACAGCCAGTAATATCGCTATAACGACTTGAATAATAAGAACAATTTCACCGTAAACGCCCGAAACCTCGCGACCCAAAAACCCCATGGCGTAACGCCTCCACTTCGTGAGAAAACGAAAGTACCAAAAAATCCGATGCGAGCAACTCTCGCCCGATTTCTATTATAGGACCAAAAACCATGATCGAAAAATGGCGACTCGCCGCAACCAAAGAACTCAAAACCGAAGACCCATCAACTTTAACTCGTATAACGCCTGAAGGCGTCAAAATTCAGCCAATTTATACGCACGATGATATTGCGCACTTGGAAGAGTTCACAAATTCACTGCCTGGATTTGCACCATATACGCGTGGCCCGCGCGCAACGATGTTTACTCATCGTCCATGGACGATCCGTCAATATGCTGGATTCAGTACAGCTGAAGAATCCAATGCGTTTTATCGCCGCAATTTAGCCGCTGGTCAAAAAGGACTCAGCGTGGCCTTCGATCTCGCAACGCATCGCGGTTACGATTCCGATCATCCTCGTGTTACAGGTGATGTGGGCAAGGCAGGCGTAGCAATTGATTCTATCGAGGATATGAAAATTCTTTTCGGCAATATTCCGCTCGATGAGATGAGTGTCTCAATGACCATGAACGGCGCCGTATTGCCTATTCTAGCGTTGTACATCGTTGCCGCGGAGGAGCAAGGGGTGTCGGCAGATAAGTTGTCTGGGACCATTCAGAATGACATCCTTAAAGAATACATGGTTCGCAACACTTACATTTATCCGCCAAAACCGAGCATGCGTATTGTTGGCGACATCATTGAATACACCACCAAACACATGCCTAGGTTTAATAGCATCAGCATTAGCGGATATCATATTCAGGAAGCCGGCGCAGATTCGGCGTTAGAACTTGCGTATACCCTGGCAGATGGTCTTGAGTATGTCCGCACTGCCTTGTCCAGAGGTTTAAAAATAGATGAATTTGCTCCGCGGCTTTCCTTCTTTTTTGCTATCGGTATGAATTTTCATATGGAAATTGCAAAATTGAGGGCGGCAAGATTCCTCTGGCAT
>CAZUYQ010000061.1:12705-13508 GCA_964624705.1 uncultured Polynucleobacter sp. | reverse complement strand
CACAATCTTTGATGCTTCGAACTCACTGCCAAACATCGGGATATTCCCTTACCGAACAAGATCCCTATAATAACGTCATTCGCACTACGATTGAGGCAATGGCGGCAGTATTTGGCGGTACTCAATCTCTTCATACAAATGCTCTTGACGAGGCTATCGCATTGCCTAGTGAGTTCTCTGCACGAATTGCAAGAAACACCCAGCTGATCATTCAAGAAGAAACAGATATTTGCCATACCGTAGACCCATGGGGCGGAAGCTTCTTTATGGAAAAACTCACTCACGACCTAGTTGAGCGAGCTAAGGTCATCATGGCAGAAATAGAACAATCGGGCGGAATGGTCGAAGCAATTCAACGAGGTATTCCGAAACTCCGGATCGAGGAATCTGCGGCAAAGAAACAAGCCCGGATCGACAGCAAGACCGACGTTGTCGTAGGAGTCAATAAATATCCTGCTCCAAAATCTTCTGAAGGTTCCCTTGAGGTCCGAGATATTGACAATACCTCTGTACGCGAATCGCAAATTCGGAGACTTAAGGAAGTGCGAGCTAACCGCGATAACGCTCAAGTAAAAGCTTGCTTGACCGCGATTAGAGAAGGCGCTGCAGGCGATAAAAATCTCCTTGAATTGTGCGTTCAAGCTGCGCGCGCAAGAGTGACACTGGGCGAAATGAGCGATGCAATAGCAGATATATTCGGTAGGCATGCCGCTGAAGTTCGCACTGTTAGTGCCGTCTACTCCTCGGCTTATGGAGACAAAAAAATGTTTCATGAAATTATTCAACGAGTAGAGGAATTTGCA
>CAZUYQ010000061.1:10140-12695 GCA_964624705.1 uncultured Polynucleobacter sp. | reverse complement strand
ATTTGCAAAAAAAGAAGGTCGAAGACCACGTATTTTAGTAGTGAAACTCGGTCAAGACGGACATGATCGCGGTGCAAAAGTCATCGCCACTGGACTTGCAGATTTAGGTTTCGACGTGGATATTGGCACCATGTTTCAGACCCCCGAGGAAGCTGCTAGACAGGCCATCGAGAATGACGTGCATGTTATTGGTGTTTCTTCTCAAGCAGCAGCCCATAAGACACTCGTACCCGAGTTAGTAGCGGCTCTGAAAAAACAAAATGCAGGAGATATTAAAATCGTGGTAGGAGGAATTATTCCCCAACAAGATTATGAATTTCTCCGAAAAGCAGGCACGTCTGAGATATTTGGACCCGGCACACCCGTACCAGATTGCGCTAGCCGAATACTCGATGTCCTCGAAAACAAATCACCTGCGGCCGGTGCTAAAAAATGAACGTTTTGAACATAAAATCAATGATCGAGCAACGACATCCTCAGGGACTACCTAAGGCCATTACTTTGATCGAAAGCACCCGAGCTGATCATCGAAAAGACGCCGAATCGCTTTTAGAGTCGCTCATGCCGTCAACAGGCAAATCAATTCGTATTGGCATCAGCGGTATTCCCGGCGTCGGCAAAAGCACATTTATTGAATCCTTTGGCTTATTGTTAATCAAAGCAGGATATAGAGTCGCTGTTCTTGCGGTCGACCCAAGTTCACCAGTTACCGGAGGAAGCATTCTCGGTGACAAGACGCGGATGAATGAACTTGCGATGTCCGAAAATGCTTTTATTAGACCATCACCTTCATCTGGTTCCCTTGGTGGCGTCGCAAGACATACCCGTGAATGCATTCTACTTTGTGAGGCTGCAGGATTTGACATCGTTATCGTAGAAACTGTTGGCGTAGGACAGTCGGAAATTACGGTCGCTTCTATGGTTGATTTATTTATTCCTCTGCATATGCCGCATACGGGCGATGAACTTCAAGGGATAAAAAAAGGGGTATTAGAAGTAGCAGATATGGTGATTGTCACTAAAGCTGACGGTCCTACTCGCACCTCAGCTGAACTTGCTAAAGCCGACATTCAGCGAGCTTTTAGCTTAGTGAGGGCCACTGGGGAATTGACGCCGCAGGTTTTACTCGTCAGCAGCACAGAAAGGGTAGGTATCCCGGAAGCCTGGGAAGCTATGAAGTCCTTTTGCGAAATTCTGAAAAAAACAGGCCAATTCGAAAGACGACGAGAATCTCAACAGGTGTCGTGGTTGGACCAAGAAATTGATATGTATCTTCGGGATTTTCTACGGGCGAGAGCAGGTTACCAGGCCGCTTATGACCAAGCTCGTGTGGCGGCTACTTCTCTCAGGATACCTGCAAGTATCTCAGCAAAAAGACTTGTTGAAGATTTGCTCAGATAAATCCTACGTATTTATACACAACTAAATGGTCCATCTTTACGAAGAATTAATATCGTCATACTCAGTATAGCGTGTTCACTTGTGTTCAATCTTTTTCCAATATTCTGGAGAGTTGAATCGAGGGGAGTGAGGAGGAGTATGACATTCAGCACATGCGTCAGAAGCCTTTACGGTTGGCTTCGTTTTAATATCAGGATTTTCAGCATGCGCCTTACGCGGTCCATGACAACTTTCACACTGTACGTTGGCAAATTTGGGGCTCGCTGCTTCCGATACAAATCCGCCTTTATTACTAAACCCTAACACATGGCAAGAAACACACTCAGGATCTGAGTCTCTGCCAGCTTTCTTTATGGTCGCAAATGCACTCGCATGCTTACTTTCTTGCAATTTCTTATGACTCGAAGCATGGCAAGCTTGGCACACCTCCGCGCCTGCAAATGGGGACGAGGCCAAATCAGCCATCCGTTGCTTTACCAAAGTATCCATCGCTGCACTCGAAACATTGCGGTACTGAGCAATCACAGCATTGATTTCTGCGGAGGCACCGACTTCTTCAGTTGGATCCAACCACTTTACGAAGGTTCTCTTAGCTGGGATGGTTAATTTAGATTCCGAACTAGGTAAAGAACTAGACCCTAAGAATGACGATCCGGAAGCTGCTTTATCCGTAGGTGCAAACATAGATGAAATTGGCATTGCCGGTGGAATAAGCTGTAACGCTGGCGAGCGAATAACTCCCTGCCCCCCGACAGGTACCATGAGAACTTCCTGTTTAGAATCACGGTATGCAATTAATTTGCTTTCATCACGTCGCTCTTCATCGCCAAATTGCTTATCCATGCCAATGGTATTAGA
This sequence comes from uncultured Polynucleobacter sp., assembly GCA_964624705.1. GTDB lineage: Bacteria > Bdellovibrionota_B > Oligoflexia > Oligoflexales > RGVZ01 > CAMDKS01. The sequence goes on along the minus strand of CAZUYQ010000061.1, from coordinate 10,436 downwards.
TGCAATGATCGCATCAAAAAGTCCGCTTTCACCAATTTTTTTTAGTGTTACAGCTGCGCCACTAAACAACAAAATGCGTTTAGATTTTCCTGGAGCAATCGCCTTCTTTAGCCATCGATCAGAAAAAGCTTCAAGATTTTTATGTCCTTTGGTCGGTTCGACAAACCCATACACCGCAACAGGACCCTCTGCTATTGAGGATCTCACACCGGGCGGTAGGGGAGATGTGTAGTTACTTAGCACATATGGCAGCCCTGATGCCGAGGCAACATTCTTTGCATCTAATATCTCATTCT
>CAZUYQ010000061.1:0-10130 GCA_964624705.1 uncultured Polynucleobacter sp. | reverse complement strand
TCGGCAATCGCCACATTTTTGCGGCGGGCGAGATCTGAGCCTTCCATCGCAAAATCGTTTCCGAGATGAAATACGAGGACATCTGGATGCATCATACGCTCACGGCGTAAATAAGCCTCAAGTCGTTGAACGCTTCCAAGATCGGATCTCGGGTCACAACCACATGGCTCCAAATGCCCGCGCAGGTCCCCGAAAGCCAACCATTTCAATGGCTTAGCACTAGCCATGGCACTCTCCGACTCAGCCTTAGATAAGGATGAGACTTGAATACCGAGAAAAATACCCAAGATTATAAAGACATTGAAGTTCATACCGGACAATTATAAACAAACTTAAGGCAATACGAAAGGTACTTCCATAATGCATGACCACGACGAACACGAAGATCATGACCACGGAGAAGAAGCTCAAGAGCTTCAAGCTCCCCCCTCAGCTTCAAAAAATATTCCTTCAACGATATTTATGTCCGAGAATGCGGTGGCCGCCGCCATTCAATTTAAAAAGACGAATCCCGATTGGGAAACCATGCCACTGCGGGTGTATTTATCAGGGAAAGGATGCGACGGATTTGATTACGGTGTCTGCTTCGATCAACAAGATCCCGCCGACCACTCAATTATGCATGGAAGCGTTAATTTGGTATGTGATCCAGAAACATTTAAGTTTGTTGTTGGTTCCACTATTGAATTTGTTGATGACGAACGTGGCCGAGGATTTATTGTTGAAAATCCTCGGCACAAGCAATTTCGCGGAAAATTTTATAAGCGGAAAGGATGGGAAGAACGTCTTAAGATTTGAATTCACTTCGATTCAATGATGACTTTGGTACCAAGAGGAATGCCACTTCCTACAGAATCTCCCTGTAGAACCAGCTGGAACACACCAAAACCGCCAGATCTGCTGACCAGAGACAATAGACCGGCACCTTTCGTGGCTTTACCTGCGATAGTCCATTTATCTGAACTACCCGCAACAATCAGCCCCTGAATACTTGGGCGTTTAAGGCGTGCTTCGGTAGATCCAACCAACACATAATCATCTTTAGCGCCAATCACCACTGCATCATATCCAAGAGCAGTTAACAGAGTGTCTGCCAGGACTCTCACATCTAATTTCGCATACTCTGCTTTATTCATCGCAAGACCAATTCCAGGCCCGCCTTGCTTACCGTATAGAGCTAATTTTTCCCCATTTAGCACCACGGCACCATTTGCGTCAGTTATTTGGAATATCGCGGGAATGCCTCCAGCGATATTACCTTTATTCAACAGAGCCGTATAAGCTGCGTCACGAGGCGAGCTACAGGCAAAAAACGAAATATTACGGCAAATCTTATGATTAAATTTTTTAAATAATGGTTGACCGGATTTCACACCACCTTCACTAAAACCATCTACTAATACAATGGATGTAGGCGCAACTAAGTACGCCAACTCTTTTTGATTTATAGATGCTACCCATTCTCTTGCATCTGGTGCACGCGAAGCAACTTCTGCCTGCACGTTTTTAGGTAAGCTCATAAAAGTCAAAATTGAAATGGTGCACAATTTAATTGTTGCATTCTTTTTCATAGTAAACACCCTTACCAACTTACGGCAACGCCAAGACCGGCGTAACCCGTGTTAAAAGAAAGACCCGTGATCTCACTTTCGCCCTCATTCAATGTCGTCTCCGTTCCGCTGTTTGTTAGGCCGATCGTTTCAAACATAAAAAATCCAAGTAAAGCCGTCTTAAACTGCCCACCAAACATCTTGAATTTCGGCCCGGCGATCCAATAGGTATCTAAGCCAAAACGACTGGACGTCACGCGTTTGGAGTTGAACTTTGAAATTAGTCCAGCTCCGTCAAAACTATACCAAGGACGTATCGTGTATAAAGGTGATTGCCACTCGAGCCCTGCTTCTAATGAAAAACTCATAGCGCGGTCTAAATCAAATGCGCCAACCTGCGTCACTTTCCCATCTGCATCATGATCTACAGGCAGCCTCGTATGAAAATTCCAAAGGCCTAATTTCGGTGTCAAATCGATTCGATCCACAAAGCGATTTAATTTCAAACCAAAAGATTTACCGATAATAAAGCGGCTCCATTCGATCGATGTTTCAAAACCTTCCTGTTCAATCGCTTGTTTTGGTAGTTTGTCATAATAGAAACGCACGCCTTCCAGTGGGCCACCTCTTACTTCCGCAATAATTCCCAAAAAAGAAGTTTTCCCGAGTAACTCATCGCCCGATAAAATTTGCGGTCCATAGCGTACACCTACATATCCAGAAGCAGTTGTCGCAACAAAACCTTTTTTAAGTCCTGGAAGCACGCTCGAGAGCATTCCTTCATCGGCAGCGACGGCCAAGACCTTCTGCGCTTGATCAATGGCTACCTGTAGATCAGTCCCCATTTGGTTGCGGCCCGCGTCATTGTGGAACCAAACAGCTGAATCTTTATTTGCTTGAAGCAATTCTTCATTTGCTCGCCAATGTACAACTGGTTCTTTGATTTTCTCTGTTTTTTTGGAATTTTGACTATCGGACGACACTTCTGGATCTAATGATTCCTGAAAAATCGAGCCCACCACCTCTGCTAAATAAATACCAGTCTGACCTTTACTCGACGATAGGCGGTAGGCAGTAAGATTTTTTGGAGGAGGAATGACGGCATTTCTTCTTCCAACCTTCGGCAATGTTCGCGGATAGCGTCCGGTAAACGTACCATCCACGGAGAAACTATTCTTTGGTAGATAGCCAAGCACCGGCATCCCATCGAGAATCTTCAAGGCTAGAAGGTCAACGAACTCCTTGTCACCGAAAAAATATGCAGTGTAGGGTGAGGGAGCAAATTTCACTTCCGTAATCTGATGACCGTCTGCGTCAGACAATTTGAGAGAAACAAATTCTTCTGTCTCGATATATTCAAGAACCCACGATTTTGCCTTGGTATTACCTGAAGTTTTTTTGTCGTCAATCCAACAAGAAAAACTCGAAAATACTCCCATTCCCCAAGGACCTTGGCCTGCCATCAAACTCTTGCCAAGACTACCGCATGCCGTCGCCCAAGTTTTCTTCTCTGTTCCCATTTCAACCGGCCTACACTCTTTTGAACCATATTTTACATTACAGACCATTTTCAAGGACGGTAAATCGAAGCCCGTCGTTTGACCAATAACAGCATTTTCGATCTTCTTCGAGTTAGTATTGTCGGCGGCTAACGCAAAATTATTTATATCGACGCTTCCTAGAAACATCGATAACACGGAAATAATATTCAGGCTTCTACTGGTACGCAATGATTTCTACCTTTTCCAAGAAAATGGTGCCGGAAGATTTTTTGACAAAATCGGCAACTTCTTGGCGTTCTTCCATGAAATCCCGACTTACAGGGACTAGCGACGCTTTCGCACGAATATATACGTTGCGCCCTTTAGCAGTGTTCTGCCCGATCCAATTTTTAAACCCATTTACATCTAAACCACTCGCGTCATAAATTGCAGATCGATTCCCTTTAAATACAAAAGTGCTTCCCAAGATTTGCATCACTTTATCTGCGACTTCAGGCTTAACCTCACTACCGTCGATCTGTGCAATTATTTTTCCTGACTCAACTGAAAAAATGCCGGAATCTTCCATCTTTTTTATTGAGCGGATCGCAAATGATGAAGCCCCCCGAATATATGGGAGTAATTTAATATAGTCAGACGCCCGTGTCACGGTAATCTCAATTGGAAACTTCGTTGAGCGCATGGATGATGGAAACACATTCGTATTAGAACTCGGCGTCGGCATGCTCATCAATCCTACAGTTAATGGCAATTTTCCTTTTGCCTCCATTAACGAACAAATTTTTGTTTTGATTCTTTTTTCATTTACTTGATTCTGTGTAGAAGAGCTGTCTGCGCTGAATTTAATCCCAGCCTGGAGTTCAAGAGCTATGCAGGAAAGCGGCCCGACCTCTTCTCGCAGCCCCTTTTGCAAGAGCTCTTTTGTGATTATTAATTGCGCAACCCCATTTTGAGCAAAAGAGTTCGTTTTAAACTCATTGGAGGTCAGAGCGACAAACGCCTTCGCACCTGCAGGAAGAGCTGTAGATTTCACCGTTACGTTAATCGCTTGGGAGACCGCTGCACCCATAGTACCAATCGTGAAGTATGTAGGCGCTACCGAGTTCTCGACAATAGACGTACTAACATCGGCAGGATGAACCACTTTTGCTACCGGCTTCGCGGTGGCCACTGGTGATGAAGTTGGCGCTATACTTGCTACCGGGGCTAAAGCGACTGAAGTGTTGCTTCCGTCAATATCTTCAGCCGGAAGTTCACTAATACGCGGGGCGACGAACGTTGTGGGCAATACAAATTTTTCCGTCTCTGGTTGTTTTTTGGCAACACGAACCGGAAATTTCTCTTTTCCATTAAACTCACGTAGCACGCCACCAGTTGGTTTAGCAAAACCTCGTTCCTCACCTGGTTCGACCACAAAAGTACTTGTTCCACTCATCACAACTAACGCATGTTTTGCTTCCGACGGCACATTTGGTTTAATCCCACCTTTAATTAAATTGATGATGAAGCTATTGCCTGATGATTCTCGAATACTGCTAATAGCAATAATTGAATCTTGATCAATCTCAACGGAGCGACCTTCACCAAAATCGACTCGCGCAGCACTTATCGTTCCAGTGGCAATCCTATCACCGTCGAAGAAGCCTTGCTTCTTCTCAACCAATTTCCACTTAATGTCATCTTCTGTACGAAAGGTAACTTCTTTAGTGGAAGATTTCAGATACGCGACCGGTTTGCCTGCGACTGCGAAAAAGCGATCCTCGTGAATTAGTACCACAATGACCGCAATCACCATAGCGCTCCAAATACTAAGGAGCAGGATCCTAAATGGAGGAAGTCCGTGTTTTAGAACGGCACTTGTCATGATTTTTGCCTTTTTCTAAAATTAATATCACAATCTCTCAACTTTATCGGGTGCTTCTCAAGAAACTTTAATGACAGAGACTCGCTAGCCAGGCTAAAGCAATTCTGACAAGTGCCGATTAGCCAGGTAGAAAAAAAAATAATTTTTATCGGGATGTAACTTTGGCAAGACGAGTCGCAACATCAATTAGCGCAAAGCTGTTTTACATGATGACCACGTTGGTCCTTATGACCGTCATTGGCATGAGCATACAATCTTCGACAAAGTTTCAAAACTATCTAACCCAAAGCATTCAAGACGCATCTTTGCAGCAAGCAGAACGCGCGGCAAGCGATGTCTCCGCCGTAATCGATAATTGGGTAAGTAAAGTCTCTGTAGTGCTTCCAAAAATTGAATTTAAAAAATCAAATCTTGAAGACAAGCAATCCGAGAATCTTGCTGCCTTAATACGTAATGACCGAGAAATTGTGTCTGCAATTGTTTTTGTCACGGAAGGAACAGAGACACGTTCAATATTAAAAGAAAAATCCACTCAAGCAGATGGTCGCTTTGAAGGCGAAGATCAAAACACTCTAATCGAAAAAACGTTTACTAGCGCCAGGATCCGGGCCAAAGAGATGGCTGAAGATCCACCATCTAGTGACGTCTCCTTGAGAAATATTTCATCTCAAACCGGTTTACCACTTCTTCAAATTGCCGTGAGGTTTAAAATTAACGGTGCTGATAAGCGGAGTATTTTTGTTATCCTAACGACTTGGCAAACAAAGCTACTACTCAGCTTACCTAAGAGCCGATTTACCGACACTATCATTATTGACAATAACGGCCGCATTTTTTCGTCGCCTGACACTTCAGAAATGAAGCGTGAGACTAACATTAAGGATTCACCTATCGCTCGTCAAGCCCTGGCAAGAAAATCCCCCTCAGGTTTTCAAGATGTATACACAAGTCGAAAAGGCCAGAAAAGATTGGGATCGTTTTCCCAGGTTTCCAGATATCCAGAACTTTTTATTCTCGTGGAAAGAGATGCTGCTGCAGCCTTTAGAATCATCACACGCACTTATTTCTCTGCCACGTTATGGGCCGTCCTGTTTATCCTCATTGCAGTCATGGTAAGTTACTTAGGTGCTAGTACTGTCACCAAAAGCTTACGCGATCTCGTTGCTGTCACTAAAGAAATTTCCGCTGGAAATTTTGGCGTAAGATTGCAGCCAAGATCCCGCGATGAAATTGCAGATTTGGGTCACAGTGTTAATCATATGGCTTCAAAAATTACTGAACTTCTCTCGACTCAAGTTGAAAAAGCGAGATATGAGAAAGAACTAGAAACAGCACGGATGGTTCAATCGACATTCTTTCCAAAGCAAGACGTCAGAGAGCTTCCTCTTACGGTTACCGGCTTTTATCAACCGGCCACTGAGTGTGGCGGCGATCTATGGGGGCACTACACGATTGATGACCATAGGCAACTTGTCTTTATCGCTGATGCCATGGGTCATGGAGCACCAGCGGCCCTAGTAACCGCCATTGGATATGCAACTTGTCAGGCAGTGGCAACAATTCTTAATGATGAACCGGCCATTGATGCCTCCCCATCAAAACTTCTCGATCGAATCAACCGCATTATTTATGATGCGGTCGAAGGCAAAATTTCCATGACATTCTTTGCGGCTCTTTTTGATTTTAAAGCAGGAACGGTCACATATTCAAATGCCGGTCATAATTTCCCGGTTATTATCACCGAAGATAAAGATGATCCTCGTCTTAGTAAACAAGCCAAGGCCAAGTCTGGATCGTTGCCTGCCCAGAGTATTTCATTGATTCTTCAGGGCGTACCACTCGGTGTTGATCGACAGGCCATTTTCAAAGAGAAAACGATTGATTTAAGAGCTGGCGACCGATTCTTCTTTTTTACTGATGGGCTCATTGAGAATCATTTGCCGAATACATCTGCAATGGAAAGAAAGAAGCTATTGGACATTATCTCTCAGAGGGGAAGCGGTAACTGCTTTGAAATCAAAGATGCCGTACTCGAAGAGGCAACTGCACTATTTGGATCCACGAATCTAGCTGATGACGTTACCATCGTTGTCGCTGAAATTAGTAAATCTTGGAGTACTTCGTCTCCTAAAGGTAGGCCTGACGAATTGCCGCAAATACCAGTTATAATAGAGACCAGCCTAAGCGAAAAATCCGTCGGCTAAAGATTAGAGGTTAACTACGACTGCCGTGATCATTCTCACCTACGCGTAGTTTGTAACCCTCGCCATAAACAGACTCGATGCCGCATTCGAACGAAGCCTCTAATTTCCGACGTAATCTCGAAATATGGCTATCCAGAGTTCTATCGGATATTGTAACTCCGGGCCAAACAACCTCAGCTAAAAAACTCCTACTTACACACGTATTAGGAGTTTGAGCAAGAACCTCAAATATTCTGGCTTCTTTGGGGAGAAGATTTTCGGCGGACGCCCCGTGAATCGCAATGGCATTTTTCTTAGGATGAAATTCAACATCTCCGACTGCGATAACAATGGGATGAACATCTCCAGCGGATTGGTGGTTTGATTTTGAAGGACTTAGCGAAAGAAGAACATCAATCTGTGCTTTTAACGAAAAACCGTCCTTCAAATTGAAGGCAATACGGGGGATACCTAGATTCATGGTAATCTCCTGCCAACTCGATGAAGAATCCGCGGTCAATGCGACCACACAATGCCTGGTAAGCCTTTGCAGAGTGTGAACGCAGGCTAGAATCTTCAAACGATCTTCGCATTTTGGTTCGCGAGCGACAATTAATTGAGGGCGTCTACTTTCATGCTCAATTGCATAGATTGTTCGCAGGGATTCAATCGACGCAATACGTCGCACAGCAAAATCTCCCGCAAGTTGCGAATAAATAGATTCTGAATGATGTTCATCCATTTCCACTAACCAAATGATTGCCATTCTATGCTGCCTCATCAAATCTGAGTGGGAGTATCGGATGCTCTCGTTCAATCGCTGTGATAGAATTAAATACTTCTTTATTTATCTTACTTTATTTTATACGCAGGCCACACATATGACGACGACGACACAGGACCCTCAAGATTGGGAAATTACAAAAAACGAAGTAAATTACCAAGAAATTCTTGCTGCTCAGGCTCGCATTCAATCTATCGTACCTAAAACTCCAGTTACAAAAAGCATTTTCAATTCTAATCGTTTTGGTCTCGATATTTGGTTTAAGTTAGAAAATTTTAATGTCACCGGATCTTTTAAGATTCGTGGTGCAGCGAACGCTTTACGACTTCAGAACGTCAAAGACTTAGGCAAGGGCGTAATTGCGGCGAGTGCAGGAAATCACGCGCAAGGCGTGGCTTACGTCAGTAAACTCATGGGCGTGCCGGCTACTATCTATATGCCCGAGCGAACACCCATGGTGAAAGTCGAAGCGACCAAAGGCCACGGTGCACAGGTTGTTCTTCATGGTGCCCTTTATGACGATGCTTTTGCGTCGGCCATTCAGCATCAAAAAGAACGTGGAGGCCTTCTCGTTCATGCTTTTGCAGATACCGCGGTCATCAATGGTCAAGGCACTGCGGGCTTGGAAATTCTTGAACAGATTCCTGATTTGGGTGCTGTGATTGTACCAATTGGCGGAGGCGGACTGATTGGCGGTATCGCAGCTGCGATCAAAGCAGTCCGGCCAAGTACTTTAGTCATTGGCGTCCAAACCGAGGCCTTTCCCTCCATGCAAGTCGCTCTCAAGGAAAAGAAAATTGTACCAGTTCCAGCTGGTCTAACAATTGCCGATGGCATTGCCGTAAAACGGCCATACCCCAGAACTCTCTCGCTCGCGATGCACTATCTTGATGATTTAATCGTGGTCAGCGAGAATGAAATCGCCGCGGCGATTATGAGCCTGATGGAAAAGGATCACATGCTTGCTGAGGGCGCAGCAGCCACAACAGTCGCTGCTTTGCCTCTCATTCAGCAGAAATATGGAAGTCAATTACAAGGATCTAAAGTTTGCTGTGTCATCTCGGGAGGCAATATCGATGTCACTCTTCTCAGTAAGATTGCCACTCGAGGCTTAATCGCATCCGGTAGAATGATGCGTATTTTGGTCCGCACAAAAGACCAGCCAGGCCAGCTAGCTGATATTCTAAAGGCGTTAGGCCAAGCGGGGGCTAATCTCATCGAACTTCGGCACAACCGAACATTTGGCTCTATGTACTATAGTGATGTAGATGTCGAAATTGAGTTGGAAACGGTGGATTTTGCACATCAACAATCCATCCTTGCGAAATTGGATAGCTTGGGGATACGCCATTCTTAGAGAAAAGAAAAAGCCTGGAACAATCCAATCTGATATTGTTCGAGGCTTATATTTCAAAAACGAATCAATTGATAAGTGATGTCCGGCAAACGACCTGAGCTGAAATACTATTCAGCTCGTTATCAGTCAATTGCACCGTTCCGAGATGTTGACGACCATCTCCACCTGGAGCCGGGTAATACTCGATATCAAGTTTGAAAGCTTGTCCTTCATACACCAGGGGAGCATCAATTTTTCCACCGGAAGCAATCGCTACTGAACGTTCAAACTGAATGGGTGCACCAGATTGTCTAAAAGATTTAACTCTCGTACTATATGTAACATTCATGTGAGAAAGATCTGCTGGTAAATGACCAATGATTTCCAAGCTAGCTAAACTGGTTTCAGCTGGATTAACCGGTGTACAGACATGCTGACGAAAAGATCCCGCGAAAGAGATGCTGGATGTCATAAGAAGCGACACCACTGCAAAAATCTTCATGTTTTAACTCCTACAATATTTAGATAGATCAAAGGCTGCTTCGCTTAATGGCAATAACCCCAGAACTAACGTTTTGCAATATGAAATCCGCAACGACTTATATTATTTGGTTTTAAAATCAGATCATTCGTGAATTCCACTTCTTATAGAGCTCGTGCGAAAATCCAAGTTGCTCAAGAATTCGTCCAACACAGAAATCTACTAAATCGTCAACACTCGCAGGTTTCTGATAAAATGCAGGCATCAACGGTAGAATTTCTGCTCCAGCCTCGCATAGTTGGGTTAAATTGCGCAGATGAATTAAATTAAAAGGTGTCTCCCGTGGGCAAATAAGAAGCTGACGTTTTTGCTTCAGCATGACATCGGCCGCCCGCTCGAGTAAATTAGATGAATTTCCATGAGCAATTCG
>CAZUYQ010000060.1:26883-29306 GCA_964624705.1 uncultured Polynucleobacter sp. | reverse complement strand
AATTCCCATGCGCAAGAAAGCATGAAGACTTCCTAAGCCCGGACCTGTAAGAATAATATCTGAACTCCAACTCGAACCCACTTTTGATTCGCCGACTGGAACACGCATGTCTTCACCGCGATGCGCCCCGTTTAGAAATACCAACCAACCCGCGGTTTTAGGACCATGAAATCCTACGGGGCTCTGAAGCCTACTCAAGGTATGGCTTAAGCCTTTTTGTTGTATGGTTCCCACACCCCAATCACTTCTTGCAAGCATTGGGCAGGTCGACTTACTCACATTCACCTCTCAGGCCAAAAATAAATTTATTGGACTAGTTAGGTTATCGGCGTAAGTATCGATTGATTGATGCGCGGTCTCTACTGCATCCAATATTTAAAAGATTTTATTGATTTTTTTGCAATTAACCAAAATTTTTAGGTATTAGCTCCGTAAAAACAGAAAATCCTCCGAAAGCATTCTTAGCTTGTCGGAGGATGGTTGCAAACTTATTCGATTAAGCCTGACTTAAATCTGATTGATTCCTAAGCGTATACAAAATATGCGTTATCGCTGCAAACTCTTTCGAAATTCGGGCAGCCAAATTTGGGACCGCATCCCAATCTTCAGCCGCGGCCTTTTTTTCAATATCAGTGCACAGACGAACGGCTCCGTTGGCACCAAAATTAGAACAACTGCCCTTTAAAGCATGCGCATGGCGACTAATAGCTTTTAGGTCACCGCCATGGAGAGCTTCATTCATCTGAGCAACATTCTTCTGCCCAAATGTAATAAAAGCATCAACTAAGCGCGAAAAAAAATCAGGATCTTTGGGACTATTCAACGACTGCAGAAGTTTGACTGATTCCATATCGAGAACACTATCTTGATCGATCGACGATAAAAAACTCTGAGATTGGAGATCATAGTTTGCGACTTCAGGTCTTTTCTCCATTTGAGAACTATCCTTATTTTTAATTTCCATATGATCCCCCAGAATCTTAAAGCTGATTCATAACCTTCATCGGTATCTCATCTGGCCCTGGTAACTGATTTACTAAGCCATGTCGGATATGCTGCGCCGCTTTCATAAAGGTTGATGAATCTCTTGCACCGTGATCTTCAGAACGCGGTAAGTTTTCGCGCTCGGCCTCTACTTCTAATGACGCATGTTGATCCATGTTACCATCTTTATGCCTTACGAACCGATCGACCATTTTATGAACATTGCGTGCGATGATCCGCTCAATCGTATGCATGTTCTCCTCGACCTTCTTTTTTAGCGGATTATCTTTTAGCATCCAACGATAAGGACCGTAAGTTTTTTCTTCTTCCACCCTTTGTTTGAATGCCTCTTCCCGCTTCAACTGGTCCCGTAAAGCCAGCGCCTGGGCCAATATAGCACGAACTCCTTCCCTTTTGTGTACAAAACATCGCACGGTTCCCGGCCAAGTGGCATTGGTGTTTTCCTGAGTTCGATCCTCATAACTAACTAAAACAATTGGCATTTCGTTAAAGAACATAGGAATCCAATTTGCTACTTCCAGACCATTCATTTGCTCAAGTTGATAATCCAAGATGGCAACCTGATATTTTTGCAAATTGCCCGACTCTTGAACCTCTAAAAGGTCATGAAAGAAGTGCAAATTTACCGACATACGGCGCGCGTGTTCAGCCATCAAACTACAGAAAATTGGATCATCGTCGATCAAAACTATATCGACTTTTTCTTCTGGCACGATGAGATCCCATGACTTTTCCATGACGTCCTGCTTGTTCATATAGCCTCCAAATGTCAGGGCTTACTTGTTCGAAGCTCTACTCAAGCACCATGCTCGATTTTAGCTCTTAGTGATTTAGCCACAGAATGGCACTGGCCAAATCGGGAGAAAAAATCAGCTCTAGTATCTCTAGGATTGGATACCGACTGCTTTTGCTCCGCAGGTCTGTAACAACTACACTTATCATTTGCCCTTAATCTTATTTTATAGGAAGCAATTGTCATGCCATATTTTTGCTCTTCCGCCATCACCCGCTTGAAACCAAGCATAGGAAGTGAACAATACTATTTTTTTGTAGGAGCGTGACTTCGAGTGTCACAAAATCCATACAGTCAAGTACCGATTTCATTCAAAATCGAATGGAAAAATGATTCGTATAGGAATCATTCTCATATTTAGATCATGAGGGTTTTATTGTACTCGCTGGGAATTGTGATCAATATTATAACGACGGAGTAATCGATAAACATCTGCACGGTATCGACCAGCTTTTTCCGCGATTTCAGATACGCAACCATTAAACTTTACGACCTGATGATCAAGATATCTTCGCTCGAACTCTTCCTTGGCGCTCGATAAATCTTTCTCAAACAAGTCGGCAGTAATATCCAAAATTTCATTAGTTCTTATGGAGTTCTCATTTGCAAAGTTAAATAACTTGGC